>JAIQGK010000015.1 GCA_020072645.1 Terriglobia bacterium | reverse complement strand
CTTCCCCGAACCCCAACCCCCTGCTGGAGAACAACGAGGGTGCATTGTGACTCTGTTGACTGTCTCAAATCAGGGGTTCACTATTCACAATCACATCTGTGGGATAAATTTTCTGTCTCACCTCAGGGGTGCACCTCACCGTGCTTGTTTTTACGGGATGAATGGGATGAGAAACACTGCGACCTTTCTCAGATCGGCCTTCTGAAAGCAGGTAGCCGCCGGCTTGAGAGCTATTTCCCGTTATTGTTCCCTCCATTGGCGAACCCATTTCAACGCGCAACATGATGAGTTGTCTGTTCGAGCGCTGAACCAATAAATCTGCTAAGCGGACTACCCCGAACTTGGGGACGAGAATGATTGCGCCGAAGCTAGAGAGATCTGCTTTGGAGCCAACGTCATCTTCCAGCTTTAAGTGATTTGCGGGCGAAAACAAGTAGGTATCTTGATCGGATTGCCGGTTTCTGCGCTGTTTCCATTCCCGTACTCTTTCAGATATTCCCCTGAGCGCGTGGTAAGTATCTTCCAGTTCAGCGAGTTTACTGTCATTCAGGTTGCTGAGCTTACTTCCTGGCAGCCACTCATCTGCCTTTCCGGCCTTATACGCCCTGTTAGCCTTGGAATAAGTGTCGTATTGGTGAAATACATCAGTGGCCAGCCTTACATCAATTGCGTGGCCGGCAATCCGGAGCTTTTCGAAGTAACTTCCGGTGATGCTGAAGCTGTACTCCCCGCCTTCAAGACCGTCAACTTGGGGAGAATAAGCTGCTACCCGGCAGACCACCCGGTCCGCAGTGACCATATCGGCAATATTGAGGCCCTCTATCACTGAGTGCGAGTAGCTGGTATACACATTGTGACACTCATCAAAACTGCCCCCGACCTCAGCATAGGCTCGCCTGAATGACACCAAGCCGTGAAAACTGAAATTCTCAACAGACGAGAAATTGTGACCGCCGGAAGAGGGCAAACAGACAACGGCTTGCGACTGGAGAGTATCCTTCAAGGGGCGAGTAAAAATTCCGCCCAGCCCAAAGGCATTTGCCTGATAGAAGTTCATCGTTCAGGAGCCTGAGGCGTGTCCATCGCGTTAAACAGGAGGCTGATTTTAGCGGAAACTGATTTCATATGATCCTTGGACAATGGGAAATCATCCTTCCCGAGAAAACTACGCATCAAGGAAGGACGTCGAGAATCCGTGCCGGCGCGGAATACCATGAGTGTTGTTTCTACGACTTGCTCTGGCCTGCCGAAGTGTACCGCGCCAAAATCCAGCGACTGGAACTCGAGTGCTATTAAAGGATGGGCTTGCTCATGCAAAAAAATCGGTCCTCAGCAACTGCTCATTTAGGTCTAGAATGGTGACTGCAATTAAGTTCCAACCGTCACGCGGAAACATAGAACACACGAGAACAAGGGGCAACACGAGAACATTTATCGAACCTCAGTTGGTGTTTCTCCGTGCCAAGGTTCTAAGGGGTGTGGAGACAAACAATACTCGCCAAGCTACAAATTTGCAAACAAAATCTTGTCTTGAATACCCTTATCTGCTTAGAGATTTCCAAGAATGTTCTTTGCTTTCACACTCAATATAGGCTTTGGGAAAGCGATAGGCACATTTTGCGAGCGGTTGGACGGGCGGAGTTGAGCGATGATTGGAGTTTTCAAAAACCATATGGTTTAGAAACACAAGGAATGTACCCACTCGATTGCTTAGAACCAAGGCTTTGCAGGGAGTGCCGCCAGAGGAGTTTTGGAACACGAACTGCGAGGCATGAAGCTTGCGAGATCAAAGGACGGTTGGCCGAATGAGACTACCTGCGAGCGTGCGCTACGAGAATTGCCCGTTTGCATTGTCCAGAAACACCTTCTTCTCTCTCCAGACCACGCTTATTTTAAGGCCGGCTAGCCACTCTATTGATTCTGGATCCGGTCTGTCTGGGAGCAGAATGGCTTTATTGGGACTGCCATGGAACTTTCGCCCGAGGTAAGCATATTCAAAGAGCTGTCCGGCAGCCATTCGGATATATTCACGCGCCGAGGAGCATTTCGCCTCGATCAAATTCTTACGTTCTCCTTCGTATGCATCGCAACGAAGACTCGTATATTTCACGATCTGAAGTTTGCGGCCTTGCTTCAGCAACCAATCACGATATTCGGCTAAAAGATTCGCTTCCCTTTGTTTACCGATTAAGACTGCCTTTTTTGTTCGAACTTGAAACTCGAGCTCGTGATAATGAGGCAAATTCGCCAGTTTGACCCCCACACTGTGATGTTTGCGCCGCCCCTTGCCCCCACTGCCACCACCAACCTTTTTCCCTGCCTTGAGTTGACGCTCCATCCAGTCCAAAGTCTTCTATCGCTCGGGCGCTTGCGGGGATGCAGTTCGTGAAGCGCGGCGATCTGGCCAAGAGCATGCGTCATGCTTACGTTTTTTGGTGGACCGCTTAACGGTTTGAAAGGCGAAAGCTCGCGGAGAGATCCGAACGGCTCGGGAGGCTTAAAGCCTGGCAGGGTCTTCGTATACGGACCGACGACGATGCCGTATCCAACTACCTGAGGCTGATGACGATGACGCCGGGCAATGAGCACGATGTCATTTGGGCGTATTACGTGAGCAAACTTGTAGCCAATCTGCTTATGGTCCCGATCCTGTGGCTTGTAGCCCATGAAAGCAGCATGGTGCAGCACACTCGCTTGTCTCCAAAGGCCGACAGTGTGGTAGTCATCGCGGACGTTCGGCGACACCACCCAAAACCGCCTCTGCGGTGGGTTAGAAGTGGTCACGAGTGCGACTCTCCATTCGCAAGACTCTCAGCTCGCTCCGCCCTAAGACATCTCTCAATCGGCGCCTCTTTTCATGCGTATTACGTCTGCGCTCAACTGCGACTACAAAGCCTCCCACGGCCCCGCCAGACCCCTCGCCACCTCAGCGGTTTTGGGCAGTGGCACCGAATCGATAAACGTCACTTCTACAACCTTGGATGGCGGAAAGTTACATTGTATCGCCTGACGGAACGTGCCTGGACCTCGGGGAACGGGCTTGCCATGTTGCATGCGTGTGGCGCCAGAGTTGCACCGCGAAAAATAAGGTGTATGAGGCTCTGCTACATCAAGAAATGGTAAACGAATCAGAATATCGGACTCGCCGTAAGTACTTATTGCATCTCGGCCGGCTTTGATCGGTCGGTCCGGCCAGCCTGACCAAAAGAACACTCGCCTGGCCAACTCCTGGAGAAGATCATTCATGGAGAATCCTGATTCGAAGTCAATGCATTTCTCATGGAGAAGTTTTTTGGTCCCTGAGCACGGGCCGGCCAAGGGTGATCTGACGATCGCGACGCGGGCTGGCGTGAGCCGCATTTGTCAAAAGCTCCGCGGACATCAAGACACGCGACTTCCTGATTAAATCAAGGTTGTTGCTGTGCGTCAGATGCCAGAGCGTCGGGCGCCGGGCCGCGTATTGCGCTATCGAAAATGTCACGATTCCTCTGCTTTCCAAGGTATCTTAGCCTTTTCGGTCGTTTCTAAACGAAGGTACTCCGATGACCAAGCGTTTGCGAAACAGTGCATCGGAGCATAACCTCTTGCCAATCAATGCAGTCCTAGGCACAATACACGCGCATGCTCTGGACGCAAGACAAAACCTTTCATTCCGTAAGCTACGCGAGCGAAGCCGATCTCGGAAAAATGATTTTAGAGCTGAGGGCTCGAGTCTTCGGTCCGCGACGGATATACCTCGATGTTAAGAAGAAAATCGGAGTAGAAGGCGGCGTCCGGAGTATTCCTGATGGTTATCTTATCGACCCCAACACTTTCGAGCCACGCCTTTACGTGGTTGAAGTCGAGCTGCGCGAGCATGACTATCTTCGTCATATTGCGGTTCAGATTCTCCAGTTTTCTCTTTCGGCGGAAGTATAAACACCCTGGCAAGAGGCCAGACTGGGCCCTCCGTTTCCAGAACTTAGAAATTAAACTGCGCGGGCAAGATGACGACGCTCGCCTTTTAGCCGGGCGGCTTCTCGACGCCAGTGAATATTCGGCAGCTTTCAGTGGAATACGAGCTGTGACACTGCCAAGATAGCCGCTTGAATCTCAGGCTTTGTGATCGGCTGTGTGATCGAGTGGCTCAATGGATTAAGCACAACCTGTTTGGCTGCATAGACAGATCTGAAAAGTGATCCGAGCATTCGTTTTTCAGCTGGATTTGGGGCAACCTCAAGCGCATGCTTAGTTGCAGCTTTCCATAGGGATTCGGCTTTTACCTTCCTTGGATCCTTGTTGTACGGCACTGGCAAATATTTATCACTGCAATATTTTCTTACTTTCGCCTCGAAGGCGGCTCTGGCGTAAACAGCTGCCGCACGATCATCGTTATCGGCGAGGTGTTTATTGGCACGGTCCAGGAAAAAATTGGGACCGCCATCTCGGGAGCGATGGACAGGGGTGACTCCGTCCTCAGCCAACCAGAGTTCGTACGCCCGCCAGTCTTGATTTTCCATTTCTAGCTGAACCATCTCATACCAGACACGATCATGAGTAAGGAGAATAATCTGCCAGTCAGTAAAATATTGTTCAAGGATCTTCAGGACTGGCACCCGATTTGCCATGTCCAAACCGACGAGTACGTCATCTAGAACCAATAATTTTGGGTCGGCTGTCGTCGCGGGCACACTGATCAAGAGTCCGGCAAGGTATATAACAAGCCCTATTGCAGAAAGGCGTGCTTCATTTAGGACATTGTGAAAATTCAGAAACTGTGTTCCCCCACTTTGGACGGAAAGGATCAATTCCAAGTTAAGAAGTTTTCTGTTCGACGAGTCATACTCGACCGGCTGGAACGATGCACCTAGAATGAAGACCGGAATGGGGAACTCCCCAAGGAGTTCTGTCGCTTTTTCTATAAGTGGTTTGATCACAGGCTCAAAAGCCGTGTTGAATGTTGATACCGCGTGCATGCAAGCATCCACAGCTCTCTTGCGTCGTATGCGGGGCATATGCACAGCAGACCACAGTTCTCCGATACGTCGAGAACCGCCACCCGCGGTTGGTTTCTCCAAATGCGGTACCAGACGCGTGATGGCAATGTCGAAGAGATTTACTTCTTCGCCACGCTGGGCAAAATTTGTTTCGAGCAGGCTGCGATAGTCAAGGAACCCCGACTGAAGCGCCGTCTGGGATGCCGGCGACATACCGAGGGGCCGGGCCCCACCGTGGACCCAGGACTGCGTCTGACCATTGTCAAAGTGGACGGTCACCCGCCCAGAAGTCAGCGTCATGTCCAGGTTGTTCTTATAGTCTGCGAAGGGTTTCGCACCGGCGCGGCGGTTGAAGAATTCCTGAATCGCGCGGAATAAGCTGGACTTGCCGCTTCCATTTTCGCCGTAGATAAACAAGTTTCGCGAACTCTTGAATTCGAAGTCGTAGACCGCAGGTCCTGGAAAACCACGGAAGTCTGAGACTTCGATCTTGGTGATCCTCACTCGCGATCCTCAATGATTCGGGACCACCTCCAGACCGTTCAAGGCGAAGAGGGCGGCGTAGATTGGATGATTCACACCTGAGATTTGTTCGTGGAACGCCTCCCAATCGGTTTTGACCGCATTTTTACGGATGCGAGCGGCAGCAACCAGATCAAAGAAACAAAGCTTCTGAGCGTGCAAATCATCCGGAAAGAAGAGTTCATATACCAAGCCGTTGAGAAGGCGCTCTAAGTAAGCCGCAGTGGGACCCTCGCCTTTTAGTTCGATAATAGCATTAGCGAGAAGTTCGATTGACTGTTTCCTGTCCGCAGTCGGCATGGGGATAGGTAACTGCGATACGTACATGGGCTTGAACTCATAGAAGCCGCCCTGCCTGCTGGCGAACGTTTGCTGCGCCAGCCACCAGGAAATCTGTGAGTTTAAGATGGCGAGCGTGTACGGAATCGACTCAGGCAGGACTATGCTTGTCTTATCGTTGCTGTAGAAGCCACTGGAGTCTGGTGCGAAATTTACTGTGTCGGTGATTGCAGGCACAATAATCTTCGACTGCTCAAACTCCCGCCAGTAGGCACATGCACGCTCAAGAATTGTCCGAGGAACGCCCGATCAAGTGCGAAAACATATATGAAAAGCTCTATCAAGATGCATTTCAAGGGGTCTCGGACAACTCTCCTGAATAAATCCTCGTTTTATGTCCGGCCCTCCCCGGACATGTAAGTACAAAACTTGCACAGTTCGTGCCCTAGAGCTCCCGGACATGAAATCTCACAAAAAAAATCATTCCTGACCTAGGTAGTGCTTACAAATTTGTGGAACTATCTCCGCAGACGAGGAAGTTAATTTAAGGAACTTCATACATCTCGAAGGGACTTAAAGGAACCGAAAATGAATAGATCAACAGCTAGGCAGGGCGGAATGCCAGATGCATGCGCAGGAACCGAGAAGCTGTCTAACACCCCGGCACAAGCTCTGGTCGCGAACAGTTCAGAAGCGCCTGCCGAGAATCCAGTAGGACCAGAGCAGGCAGCAGAGTTTCTGAGAGTCTCTCGATCCACCGTCCTTGCCCTGGCACGGAAAGGAGTCATACCGGCTCACCCAGTGACAAACGGTCGACGCAATCGTTGGCTATTCTTCATTTCAGAACTGTCCGCGCACATTCGCGGGCTGGGTGTAAACTGTGGCAGCCATCCGTGCGCTTCATGAGGAGACAGTTTCTTGAAGCGTACATCTGACAAAGTTGGGTCTATGCATAGAAAGCCTCGAAAACGCGGTCCGGATGTCTGGGTTTGGCGTCGCAGAGTTCCTGATGCTATGGGCATCGATCGCAATTCGAGTGTGATCATTGGGCCTGTAACTGAGCTGCCTACGGAAAAACACGCCTGGGCAGTCTCGCAAAAGAAGCGGTATACCCTGATGGAGCAAGATCGAGGGGTAACGCTCTCAAATCTCATCGAGCGTTACAAGGTAGAATCACTGGACGTGCGGCATTCGACGCGCGCCGCCTACCTGTCCCGCCTTAACTGCCACATCATTCCGAACTGGGGTGATCAGGCAATCGCCAATATCGATCCGCTGGAAGTACAGCGGAGAATCAACAGCTTTGCAATTGCCAAAAAAACAAAATTACATATCAAAGCCCAGATGCATCGGCTTTTTGAATTTGCCATGAAATGCAAACTGATCGAGTTCCAGCGAAATCCGATGTTGTTTGTCGAGATTCGTGGATTTCGTCAGCGAGTGCGCAAAAAGCAGGTGCTTACTCCAGAACCGTTCCAAATACTGCTGGGCGATGCCGATCTCCGGCTACAGCTCATGATGACACTCGCGTGCTGCCTTGGGCTACGACCGAGCGAGTTTCTGGGGTTGCAGTGGCCTGATCTGGACGTGGACCGCGGTGTGTTGGCGGTATCACGTTCTATCACCGGGCTGCATGTGGAAGCCACGAAGACACCGGACTCAGAGGATGAGATCGCGCTTGATCCTGATGTCCTAGCTCTTCTGCTGCGGTGGAAGGAGCAATGTCCTGATTCTGCTGATCATTGGCTCTTTCCAAACGTCGATACCGGCAGGCCGTTCCATGCCGATTCGCTGAGAGACGATCATCTGCACCCTGCAGGGCAGACGATTGGCATCCCAAATCTCGGATGGTATGCCTTCCGGCATACTTACCGGACAATCCTCGACGACGAGGGAACTCCGATTGGTGTGCAGCAGAAGCTGATGCGCCACTCGGACGTGAGAACGACCATGAACCACTACGGTACTGCTTACGAAAAAACCAAACGCCAGGCCAATACGCTGGTGGCCGGCAGACTGCTGCCCGAGAGCATGAAAGCAGCATCAAGAGCAACGATTCATTAACCGAACGAGCGGAAATAGAACAGGGGAACGAAATCCGTTCCCTCGCGATTTTGACGATTCAATGTAAGTGATTGATTCGGTTGGTTGCGGGGGGTGGATTTGAACCACCGACCTTTGGGTTATGAGCCCAACGAGCTACCAGGCTGCTCCACCCCGCAAATCCAATATAGCAGCGCGTTTATATGCGGTCAAACGCGAGATCGTGAACGCAGAGTGAGGATTTATAATTTTTAAGCGCTATTCAACGAGAGGCTTTTGCTTATGCCAATCGGTCTGTTTTTGGTAGGCATGCGCCAGCGCCAGCACCGAACCTTCAGCTCCGGGCGCTCCGATGATTTGCAGTCCAATTGGCAAACCAGATTTTGAGAAGCCGCAGCTCAATGAAATCGATGGAAGTCCATAGACGTTGAAAGGCCGCGTATTTCGCAACATGATCATCTCTTTATTGCGAAGCTGGTCAGGCGCGGCCTGAAGTTCGCTGAAGGTTGGCGCCAGCAGGGGTGTCGTTGGGGTCAAGATGAGATCGACGCTTTCAAATATCTGCAATATCTGGCGACGCTGCTGCAACAATTCGCGCTGTGCCTGGATATATTGCGGCGCGGTTACGTCGGCCCCGCTGCGGATGCGCCTCAGGGTTTCCGGATCGTAATCTTTTTCATTTCCCGGCAGATATTTCTGATGGTACGCATAGGCTTCACAACGGACGAGCGTGCGATCTGTTTCTGTGGATAGTTCAATGTCTTGCGCGCCGGCCGTTATTTTGGCGAGCGTGTCTGCGGCAGAGTTGACTGCGCTGGCAATTTCTCCATCGACTTCATTCCAGAACTCCCGCGCAATGCCAAGGCGCAGTGCGGCAGTGCTCTCTTCAATGGCAGACGGATAATAAACAGGAGGAAACTTCTGGCTACCAACGTCCTGCGCGTCATAAGCGGCGACGGCCTGAAGCATCAACGCAGCGTCGGCGGCGGTACGCGCCATGGGACCAACATGATCAAGCGACCAGGAAAGAGGAATCACGCCGCGCGCGCTTACCAGTCCATACGTCGGTTTTAGTCCGGTGATTCCACAGCAGGCGGCAGGCAGGCGGATGGAGCCCGCCGTATCTGTTCCAATGGCTCCGTAGCAAAGGCATGCTGCCACGGCCGCAGCCGAGCCGGAAGATGATCCGCCAGTAACGTGCGCGGTGTTCCACGGATTGCGCGCTGGGCCAAAGTGGCCAATTACGCCGCTGCCACCGTAAGCGAATTCGTGCAGGTTGAGTTTGCCCAGCAGGATTGCGCCGGCAGATTTCAAGCGGCGAATAACTTCAGCGTCCGAGTTTGGAACATTGTCTTGCAGCACAGCGCTGACAGCGGTGGTTTTTACTCCGGCAGTTTCGATCAGGTCTTTTACAGCGAGTGGAATGCCATGCAGCGGCCCTTTCCATTCTCCACGGGCGATCTCAGCTTCAGCTTTGCGGGCATCTTCCAACGCTGCGGTGCCGGTGACAGTGATGAAAGCGTTCAGCCTGGGATTGAGCTTTTCGATTCGTTCAAGGCAGGCTTCAGTGAGTTCAACAGGAGAAACTTCTTTTTTCTGCACCGCCCGGCTGGCTTCAGATAAATCAAGCAGCGGCAGTTCGCCGGCAGAGAGTTTTGAGGAAGAGGACATGTCAGGTCTCAAGAATATCACTGAAGACATGGCACGATACGGCTGATTTCGCAGTCATACATCGCGATCGCCCTGCCTGTCGTTCTATTTAAAGAGCGTTGCGGACGATTCTGTATTTTTGATCCGCTCTGTTTTACTTGAACAGTTTCCTACGCACTAAACTGGCTGCGGCTCATGGTTCCGGAATCACCGGCAGCAGAATGTGCGAAGGATATTTCTGGCTGTGATAAATGGTTTGTTGGGCGGTAACGTATTTCGTTTCGGTTTCATTGTGCCCGCCAGTATTCAGGTTGCGTGAGAAGAACGGAAACAATGCGCTGGACACTTCAATCCTCAGACGTGACCCTTCCGATATGGTGATTCCAGTGTGCCAAAGATCGAGAGTGTATTCGTTTACTTCACCCGGTTTAAGCAACTGCGGCGCGGACATTGATTTGCGGAAACGAGCCCTGATCTTGCCGATGCCGAGCGGAAAAATCTTGCCATCTTTATCTACCTCAGACATGCTAATGAACCAATCTGTATCTTGCGCCGACGAGGCGGCATACAGCACAGCGGATATCGGCCCGGCAAAGGTGAGTGGTTTGGTGAGAGGGGCGGTTACATATACAAGAATGTCTTTGCGCTCATCAATCGTCTTCTGATGATAGCCCTGCGCTTCTTTCTTGCGTTCGTCAACGGAGCGGGTCTTCTTGGCGTCATCCTTGGACTCTTCATAGGCCCGCGGATCCGGAGTTGGATCGCCGGGATCGTAGGCGAAGTGATCCGGCTTTGCGTTGGCTGCCGGCGCCTCAAAAGAAAGGCGGCCGTCACCCTTTGCGGTATTGGCATTGCCGCTGCTCGAAAGATAAAGTTTCTGCGGCTTGGTTACCTCCAACGGATATGTCTGGCCGTGCAACCATTTATTTGAACCCATCACAAAGAGGCTGACCAGCGGTTCTTTTTCGATCCCGTTGTCAACGCCTTTGAGCCAGTGATCGAACCAGCGCAGGTAATCTCGCTGCAGATCGATGATGGCTTTCTCGCCGAAATCGCGCTCGCCGATCATGCGCCCCGCCGTGTCCGTGTGTCCCCACGGACCGATCGTCAATTTCTGGCTGGGATGCTTGTAGCTCTCCATCTTCAAATAGTTCAGCTTTGTTCCGATTCCGTCGCCATCAAACCAGCCTGATTGATGAAACACAGGAATGTTCACATCCTTGAGCCGGTCAAGAAAGTTAGCGGGCTTCCAGTATTCGTCGTTGTTCGGATGCTGAATCCATTTGCGCCAATAGGGATTTTCCTTTCCCAAGACGGACTTGTCGAGATCGATCACAGGCAGGGCGCGCAGCAGTTTGGAATATTTCTTTTCACCAATCTTGCTCATGGCAACTCCGGAGATGTCGGCAGTTGCTCCGCTCTCCAGTATGTCCGCCCACCAGATTGCTCCTTCAAGAAAAAATGCGCCGTACTCATAAGGAACGTTATAGAACGGATCTGGAGGAGCGACGTTTGGGATCATGGTTACCAGATGCGGCGGATGCTCGCTGGCGGCCCACCACTGCACCCACCCGAGATAGGACCCTCCAATCATTCCAACTTTGCCGTCAGAGAATGGCTGCTTTGCCAGCCATTCAATCGTGTCATACCCGTCCTTTGCCTCATTGACAAAAGGCTCCCAAACGCCGCCGGAACCGAAGCGGCCGCGGCAATCCTGCACCGCGTAAATGTAGCCGCGCCGGGCATAAAAGCGTGCCTGCAGTTCAGCCATTTCTTTTTTGTAAGGCGTGCGTACCAAAATGATCGGAGCTTTCTCCAAACCCTGCGGACGATAAATATCTGCCACCAGCTTGACGCCGTCACGCATTGGCACGGCCACGCTCCGGTCAATAGCGACTTCATACTTTGCGGCGGAGAGGGAAGGGTCGGCGGCCTCAGCCTTGCGCAATGCCTCGTAACCTTCGCGAACGAATGCAGCCTTCTGCGCCGGCACCTCGATCAAATAAACTTTGGCGGCGCTGTCCGCCCATACAAAAAGGTCGAGGCCAGGAAGGCCATAGAGAAATTTTGTGAGGGTAAGGTCTTTGCCGGCGATGGCATGTTCTGCCGTTTCCTTTGCTTCCAGCGTAACCTCAACGTCTTTACCGGGTAAAACAAGCAAAGGAAGCTTCTGCGTGCCACCTTTAGATCGGTCATACGCGCGAATTGCCTGGCTCACCAGCGCGGGAGAATTATTTTCAAAGATCACGACGCCTTCGCGCGTCTCCAAGGTGGTGGTCTTGTCTTTGAACGTCCGGGTGACCGAACTGCCTTCACGCTTCAGCATGATCGTGCCGACCGCCGATTCCAATGTAATTGTCTTCCAGCGGCCATCTGCCTCAGGGACGATTCGCGTTGTTACTTCCGCTTTTTGACCGGCCAGGCTAATAGCGGCATGGCTCTCAAAGCTGCCGTCTTTTTTCCATGTGCTTTGCATGGAGCCCAGGTGCTCCTCATTCACCACCAAAGAGAAATTCGCCTGGTCTTCAAAGCCCGCCAATGTGGCAGGCAGTCCCTTGGGTGTCTTCTGATCAGCGGTCTTATCGCCAGCGCGCTTGAAGATCAGCGGCAAGGCATTACCGCCCTGCTTCCATTCGCCAGTGATCTCCGTGCGCTCGGAATTGAGCTTCCCTTCATAGCCAGCGGCAATTCCGGCAAGATCGAGCCTTACGTTGTCGCCTGTCTGATCCACAGAAGAGACAGGAATTCCGTTCGCACCCTGATCGAGACTGTCAATTGCCCCAAGTAGCTTGCCATCTGAATTCTTTTTGAAGTGAAGGACGAGACGAAGTTTTTGTCCCTGGACATCGAGTTCACCGTTCCAGTCTCCGACAATACTGTGGCTGTCTGAGGGTGCGCTTTGTGAGACAACGGGCATTGAAAGTGCCAGAGTGGGAGACGCCATGGCCGATGGTTGAGCGAGCAAGTCTTGATTGCCAAGGCAAATGATTGCCAGGAACAGCAGGGCTATTTTCGTCCGCATGTTGTCTCCATTCGGTGACCAATGGAATTGTCAGGGCGTCTGCCTATTGCAGTCTAGTTATAAATACTCAGATGTGTGAGAGAAGTTACTTGAGCGTCGGGCTAAACATCTCCCACGCCGTGCGATAGGTGTTGGCATGCGCCACAGCGCTGCGTTCAATGGGTCGCGAATAGCCTCCGCCGGAAGTAAGAACAAACGGCGCGCCGAAACTGAGCGCAGCGGAAAAAACTCTACGGTCGCGCGCGATCAGTCCTTCGTGCGTGAGTGAGAGGCGGCCAAGAACATCGGACGCAAGAGGATCGACGCCCGACTGATAGAAGACGATGTCCGGTTTAAAGCCAAAAGCGGCGGGAAGAACTTCATCAAGGTGGCGAAGATAAGCAGCGTCTTCAACTCCATCGGGCAAGGGCACATCAAGGCGGCTCTTTTTCTTGCGAAAAGGGAAATTGCTTTCACCGTGGATGGAGAGCGTAAAGACATCAGGATCATCCTGAAAGATCTCTGCCGTGCCGTCACCCTGATGAACATCAAGATCGATAACGGAAGCGCGACGAATAAGGCCACGCTTTCTCAGCAACTGAATGGCGACAGCAATGTCATTGAACACACAGAATCCCGCGCCTTCAGAGCGGAAGGCGTGGTGTGTTCCTCCGCCCAGCGTGGCTCCCCAACCGTGTTCCAGAGCGGAAAGAGATGCGCTGACGGTCCCTCCCACAGATGCCAATGCACGGTTTACAAAGACTTCTGACCAGGGAAGGCCAATGCGCCGCATGGCTGCCGGCGGCAGAGTGCCGGCGGTAAACTGAGTGACGTAATCCGGATCATGAGCCAGGGATACGGTTTCAGGATCGGCCAGGGGCGATTGCTCCAGCTGGAAAAGACCTTCCTTCTCAACCATCTGGCGGAGCATACCGTACTTTAAAACTGGGAACTTATGACCTTCAGGAAGCGTAATCTTATATTGATCAGTGGAGAAGATCCGGGGGCGAGAGGTGTTTTTTTCCATAACCAAAGGAAAATGGCGTGGTCTATATAATATAAGGATGTTCGGTGTTTTGGCCGAAGACCTCAACTGTGCGTTTCCGGACAGTTAGTTTGCAGGAATGAACAGTCCAGGCGCCAGGATGATTCTGGAAGACTGAAGTTGTGGCTTTTATTTCAATAGCTTACGTCTGACATGGATTTTGGCATTGCCTGTGCATACACTATTAGTGCAATGGATATAGTACGCGACGAATCGGTGAAGAAGAGAAAGCGCCAGAAGCAGGGGGCCATGATCGTGGTGGCCGTGATTGCGATTCTGGGCGCTACGTTAGGTGTTTCCAGACTCAAGCCAGCCCTGCAGGGCGTTGATGCTGGAACGATTTGGCCGGACACGGTGAAACGCGGCTCAATGCTGCGGCAGGTCCGAGGCCTGGGATCATTAGTGCCAATTCCGGACGATGTCCGTCTGATTCCAGCGGAGACAGACGTTCGCGTGGAACGGATTGTGATCCTGCCTGGCACGCCGGTAAAGGCAGATTCGGTCATCATGGAGCTTTCAAATCCTCAAGTGGAGCAGGAAGCCCTGAATGCGGACCTGGATTTACGCTCGGCCGAAGCTGAATATCACAATACCAAGGCAAAGATCGATAGCGATCTGGCAAGTCTGCGCTCTGGCGCCGCGACGGTTGAGGCAGACTACGAAAATGCCAAGCGCGATGCCGACCAGAACAGGGAACTGAAAAAGATTGGCGTAGTTTCTGATTCAGTCTTAAAGGCTTCTTTGAGCAAGGAAAAAGAGCTGGCCACGCGCTACAAGATTGAACAGGACCGGATTGCCGAAAGCACCAAGGCCATTGAGACGCAACTGGCAGTGCAACAGGCGACCATCGACCAGAAAAAGGCGCTGGCGCAATTGAAGCATCGGCAGAAAGACGCGTTGAAAGTCCGCGCCGGCATTCCCGGTGTCTTGCAGGAAGTACCTGTACAAGTTGGACAGCGAGCGACGCAGGGAACGATCCTGGCAAAAGTGGTGCAGCCGGAACACCTTCAGGCGGAGTTGAAGATTCCTGAAACGCAGGCCAAGGACATCATTATCGGCCAGAAGGCAGAGATTGATACCCACAACGGCGTGGTTGACGGCACGGTTTCACGCATTGATCCTGCGGTACAGGCGGGCACGGTTACAGTCGATGTGAAGCTGGATGGTCCACCGCCAAAAGGCGCCCGTCCGGACTTGAGCGTGGATGGAACGATCACGCAGGAAAAGCTGGAAAATGTACTCTATGTGGGCCGGCCGGCTTTTGGGCAGGAAAAGAGTACAGTAGGAATGTTCAAACTTGATCCGGACGAGAAGACCGCGACCAGAGTGAAAGTGGAATTGGGGCGCAGTTCCGTGAATACAATTGAGATTGTGGGCGGGCTGAAGGAAGGTGATAAAGTAATCCTTTCCGACATGTCCCGTTACGACAATCAGGATCGAATCAAGCTGGAAAAATAAGCAGCAGCGGAAGACCCATCAATACTTTGCGAGGAGAACATAAACGTGGCAAGCAGCGGACAAACTTTAATCAACCTGGAAAACGTAACCAAAATTTTCTACACCGATGAAGTTGAGACGCATGCGCTCTCCGGCATCCATCTGGACATTAAGAAAGGCGAGTATGTCGCCATTGCCGGTCCTTCAGGCTGCGGCAAATCGACCCTGCTCTCCATTATTGGCCTCCTGGATTCGCCCACGGATGGTTCTTACATCCTGAACAACCGTCCTGTGCAGGGACTGGATTTCTCTGATCGCGCCCGCATTCGCAATCAGGAAATCGGCTTCATTTTCCAAAGCTTCAACCTGATTGGCGATCTCACGGTGTATGAAAACGTAGAACTGCCGCTGACGTACCGCTCCATGTCGTCTCCTGAACGCAAAAAGCGCGTGCAGGAAGCGCTGGAGAAAGTGGGCATGGCGCACCGCATGCGCCACTATCCGTCACAGCTCTCTGGCGGTCAACAGCAGCGTGTTGCCGTGGCCCGCGCATTGGGCGGATCGCCCAGCATCCTACTGGCGGACGAGCCCACCGGAAACCTGGATTCACGCAATGGCGAAGCCGTGATGGACCTGCTGCAAAGCCTGCACCGCGAAGGCGCAACCATCTGCATGGTGACGCACGACGCGCGCTTTGCCAAGCATGCTGAGCGCACCATCCATCTCTTTGACGGGAAAGTGGTCGAAGAAACGGAAGCCGCGCAGCAAACAGCAGAGATGGCGTAAGAGCTAAGATCCCATCCATTTAAAACCGGAATTTCAATCCGAGGGAGAAGTGTGTGACTACACTGCTGCAAGATCTGCGTTACGGTCTGCGCACGCTGAGTAAGTCGCCGGCGTTTACGGTGATTGCCTTGTTCACCCTGGCTCTGGGCATCGGCGCGAACACCGCGATCTTCAGCATCGTGAATGCAGTGCTGTTGAAGCCGCTGCCGTTTCCTGATTCTGACAAGCTGGTATTCATGACGTCAGCTTTTGAGAAGCAGGGCGTTACCCGGAACTTCTCTACTTCATACGCTGATTTTCTGGACTGGCGTTCCACGGCCAAGTCTTTCACGGCTATGGCTTCTTACCATGGGGACAGTTTTACTCTTGCTGGAATGGATCAACCCTTGCATGTCTCTGGAGAGACGGTATCAGGCGATTTCTTCTCCATTTTAGGAACGCAGCCGCTGCTGGGACGCGGCTTTAACCGAGACGAGGAAAAGCCGGGAACGCGTGTGGTAGTGCTGAGCCACGATCTATGGCAATCCGCGTTTCATGGCGATCGCGGGATTATCGGACGAGCAATCACGCTGGATAAGCAGAGTTATACGGTCATAGGAGTAATGCCGGCGGGATTTTCTTTTCCGCTGGATGGCCGCGAGCCGCCCAAGCTGTGGCGGACTTTGGCGATCGATTCAGAAACAAAAGACCCCAAAAATTCCCCAGCAGCGACTTCACCGCAACAGCGGGGCGCTCATTATCTGCAGGTGGTTGCCCGGTTGAAGCCGGATATGCCCTTGGAACGCGCGCACGAAGAGATGAATGTGATCGCGCGCGGGCTGGCGAAGCAGTATCCAGACACAAACAGTAAATTTACGGCGGTCGGCCTTACGTCAGAACTGGACCATCTGGTAGGCAAGACGCGACCGCGTATGGTTGTCCTGCTTATATCGGTGGGTGTGGTGCTGCTGATTGCCTGCATGAACGTGGCAAACCTGCTTCTGGTCCGGGCCAGCCGCCGCAATCGCGAAATTGCGTTGCGTGCCGCGCTCGGCGCCAAGCGTATGCGGGTAGTGCGGCAGATGCTTACGGAAAGCGTGGTGCTGGCTCTGGGTGGCGCCATCATTGGCATTCCCATCGCCCTGTGGGCGCTCAAACTTTTCATTGCACTGAACGCACAAAATCTTCCGCGCATCCAGAATGCCGGGCTGGATGGAAATGTGCTTCTCTTCACCGCCGGTATCGCGCTGCTGACGAGCCTGATCTTCGGTCTGGTGCCGGCCCTCCGTGCATCAAGCCCCAATCTCACAGAATTCATGAAGGAAGGGCGCGGCACAACCGCCAGCGGATCTCACCAGCGGCTTCGTGGCGCTTTGGTAGTCATGGAAACGGCTGGCGGGTTGGTCCTGCTTGTTGTTGCCGGGTTGCTGCTTCGCAGTTTCCATCGCCTGGTATCGGTTGATCCGGGGCTTAACCCGCGGAACGTGCTGACGTTGACTTTCGATCTGCCGGAAACAAAGTATAACGACCAGCAACAGATGGATTTTTATACAGAACTTCTTTCCAAGGTGCGCGCTCTGCCAGGTGTAACTTCCGCCGGGGCAGTCACGCCGCTCCCTCTCAGCGGGAATAACGCGATCATCACGTTCCAGATTGAGGGCCACCCTGTGCCCAAGTCAGAAGAACCGTCCGCGGACATTGAATCAGCCTCACCCGGGTTTTTTAAGACCTTGAACATACCATTGCTTCGAGGGCGCGATTTCACCGAGCGCGATGACAGCAAGGCCCCGGGCGTGGTGATAGTGAACGAGGCCTTTGCCCGCAAATATTTCCCCAATGAAGATGCAGTGGGCAAGCGGATTACTCCCGGCGCTTCGAACAGCGGAGAGCCACCCTTGCGGGAAATCATTGCCGTTGTGGGCAATGTAAAGAATCGCAGCCTGGATTCAGAAGTTGTGCCGGTCTATTACATCCCTTCAACCCAACTGAACTTCGGCTCTATGTCTGTGTGCCTGCGGACGAGCAATGATCCGCACAGCGTAGCTTCAGCGGTGCGCAGCGTGGTTTCTTCCATGGACCCAGACCTTCCTGTGTACGACATCAAGACGATGGAAGAATATCTTGCTTCGTCGGTGGCAACACAGCGCTTCAACGCAATGCTGCTGGAAGCTTTCGCCGTATTGGCGCTACTGCTTACCGGAATCGGTCTCTACGGAGTGATTGCCTATGCGGTAGCTCAACGCACGCATGAAATTGGCGTTCGCATGACGCTGGGCGCTTCACGCTCGCAAGTAGTGCAGATGGTGCTGAAGGCCGGCCTGCAACTTACGGGAATCGGAGTGGCTGCGGGAGTGGTCCTTTCACTGGTCGCGGCCAAGTTCGCCACGTCGTTCAGCAGTCTGTTGTTTGGCGTAAAATCCACTGATGTTGTGACTTTTTCCGCGGTGGTGGGGATGGTTACAGTGGTTTCCCTGCTGGCATGCTACATCCCGGCGTACCGCGCGTCGAAGGTGGATCCGATGATCGCCCTGCGTTACGAATAAGACTCCTTCCTAAAAGGCCCGCATGAGCAGGCCTTTTTTGCTAGCTATCAAAAAAATCTAATCAAGCGGAAGAAGAACCTTGAATGGGTTGATTGTTCCGAATGCCGCGCGCTGACGTCTTCTGCGCATCGCGCCACCTTCGCCATTGGCGGACGACTGCGTGTCATTCACTGCTTGCGGTGGAGGAACGTAGCGCGCGTTCGCTGCTATCTGCGCCTGCTCCAGGCTAAAGGGAGCCTGCAGGACCATCTCTACGTTGGTCCCTCGCGGCAGGCTGATCTCATCACCGCGTTTCAGCAGGACCGCAAGCAGACCGAGGCCAGCGCCAACTCCGGCCCCCGGCAACAGGCCTATACCGATGTGGCTATTTGAGCCAATGATCGCGCCGCCGACGGTACTTGCCGCTACCGGAGTAATTACTTTTTCTGTCTGGTCCACCGGCTCAAGCGTTCTGTCATTGCTGCGTGTGCGGATGTTGCGGGCGCCGGGTATGCCCTGCAATACGCCATTGATCGGCACCACGAGATTGTTGGGAAAGATCAGGGTGGTGAAGTGGAAGCGGAATTCTGATGTCCGTTTCAGATGTCCGGGGCGTTCGTCTGATTCCACCACGCCCTGAACCAGCGTGCGTGCAGGAATCACCACGCCGTTGCCCTGCACCACAGGGTAGAGAGTTTCAAGATAAAGACCGGAGCCCGCTGTTCCCGACGTGGTATGCAGCGGGCTCTTCAGGACCATGAGCACCCGGGTCCCGGCGGGTATGGTCACCGTGGAAGGATTGGTCGTGGTTGCGACCGGCGGCGCCATAGTTTGAAGAAGCTGCGTTTGCTCCGGCGCGGCGGTTTCCGCAAGAGCGGTGTGCGGCGGCGGATCGTCAAGCCACGGCAAGCCTTGCGCTGAAGCGAGTTTGGCCAGCACTATGGTGGCAAGCAGTAGGGAACTCATCTTCGAACCAAGGTTGATCATGACGGCCTCTTTCTTTTCACTACGAATGTGACTCTATCTCCCGGTAGAATTGGCTCTCAAGCGGCAATGCGCGGCAGGGGAACGATGCCGCTGAATGTCGTGCGGGATCTATCAACACCAAAAAGAAAACGGGGCGGAACTCGAACCATGACAACCGGCAATCCAGCTGATCGACTAGATTCCTGGAAAGAGATTGCTTCGTATCTGCGGCGGGACGTCCGCACCGTGCAGCGCTGGGAGAAAAAAGAAGGGCTGCCTGTTTATCGCCATCTGCATGACAAGCTTGGATCGATCTACGCCTACCGCAATGAGCTGACAGACTGGTTCACTACGCGCCAGCAGTCCGGCGCGACAGTCGTGAGCGGGAATCGCGATGAAGGGCCGGCGGAGAAGATCAAGCTGGCGGTGTTGCCGTTTGGCAATCTCAGCGGAGCCAAAGACGACGACTACTTTAGTGACGGACTTACGGAAGAGATGATCACGCAGATCACGCGGTTACAGGCATCGGAGTTGGCCGTAATCGCGCGAACGACTGCGGAGCACTACGATTCCAGCAGCAAGTCAATGGATCAGATGAAGAAAGACTTGGGAGTCGGATACGTTCTGGAAGGGAAAGTAAGACGTGGCGGCAACCGGGTCCGCATCACGGCGCAGCTTATCCAATTGAAAGACCAGACACAGCTCTGGGCTGAAACATATGAGCGCGATTTGAGTGATGTCCTGAGCGTGCAGGCTAACATTGCCCAGGCGATTTCGCGCGAAATCAACCTGGCGCTGAATCTTTCCCAGAGCACGCGCCTTTCTGATCTGCAAAAAGGCCACGGACAAGTGCAGCCCGCGGCATACGATGCCTACCTGAAAGCCCGCTACAACCTGCACCAGATGACGCCTACTGCCATCAGCAAAAGTATTGAGGACTTTGAACGCGCTATCAAGCTCGACGAGAAATATGGACCCGCCTATGCCGGACTGGCGAGCGCCTACGCGCTTCTGGCGATAGCGCCGTTTGATCTGTTGCCACCGCGCGAAGCCATGCCGAAAGCCGAGAAAGCGGCACGCAAAGCGCTGGAGTTGGACAGCTCATTCGCGGAAGCACATACGGCACTGGCCCTGGTAAACCACCACTACCACTGGAAATGGGAAGAAGCCGAGGCCGGGTATGAGCTGGCGATCGAGCTGAACCCAGACCACGCGGACACACATCTGTGGTACTCATGGTTGTTACTGGCTCTAGGCAGACGCGATGCCGCGTTTGATGAGATTGAGCAGACGATGAGCATTGTGCAAGAGACAGATCCGCACCGGCTGGTGGCTGTCCATACGACGCGCGCGGCCGCTTATTATTTTGGCCGTGAATACCAGCGTGCGGTGGACGAATGCGAGAAAGCCAAGCAGTTGGATCCCGAGTACTTTATGCTGCACTTTATCGCCGGCCGCGCTTACATGCGATTGAACGAGCATGCCAAGGCCATTGCGCACCTGAAGCAGGCAAGAACCGAAACAGGAGAGATGCCACTGATGGATGCCGCGCTGGGCCTGGCCTATGCCGTGAGTGGCAAAAAAGCTGAGACGATGAAGCTAGCCGAAGCGTTTAAGGCAGCGGCAAAAAAACGTTACATACCGCCGACCTATTTTGGAATGCTCTTTGCTGGTTTGGGCGACAAAGACAAAGCAATGATGTGGCTTGAAAAAGCCTATGATGATCGCGCTGACGGTTTGACCTGGCTCAACGTTGAACCGATGCTGGATGACGTTCGATCAGATCCCAGATTTCAGGATCTGATACGGAGGATTGGACTAGTCAGGTGACGGGTTGGGCCGCAGCCATTGCCGCGGCCCAAATAGCTGTTAATGTGCGGGTTGCGGTGTGGCTTGCGCGGGCGGTGTAGGTTTCACGCCGGAGAAATCAACTTTCGGCGCGGTCTTTGCGCCTTCACTTGCGGCAAAGTACGCGTCATTACGCTTGAATCCAGCCATGCCGGCCCAGATGCTATTGGGGAAAAGGCCGATGAAGGTATTGTAGTCCTGCAGCGCGTCATTGTAGCGCTTGCGTTCCACTGCTATACGGTTCTCGGTTCCGGCCAGTTCATCCTGCAATCGCAAGAAGTTTTCATTGGACTTCAGTTGAGGGTAGTTTTCCACGACCACCAGAAGACGGCCCAAGGCGCCATCAAGTTGCTGGTTGGCGGAAATTTTATCTGCGGGAGTATTGGCGGAAAGCAAACGTGAACGTGCTTTGGCAATGTCGCCAAAGACGGTTTGCTCCTGCAAGGCAAAACCCTTCACGGTCTCAACCAGGTTGGGAATCAGATCAGCGCGGCGTTGCAGCACGATATCGACCTGCGACCACGCCGCTTTTACGGTCTCATTCTTCGTCACCATCTGATTTTTAGCGCCGACATAACTGCTGAATCCCACAATCAGCAGCAATACGATGATTCCTATTGCTATCCAAACCTTCATCTTCTCCTCCGTTTTATCCTTCGAGCCTTGACCATCTTTCAATTACAGCGCATCGACTGCCTGGACCACTCTGTTGATCCCATCCAGATATTGTGCGAACGCGGAAGCAGCGTTGATCTCATTTTCTTTTGCCGTCTGTTGGCGCACCTGCAACAACTTGAGAAAAATGCTGGAATCAAATCCAGTCCGCACCGCCAGCCTCTTGATGTTTTCCGCCTTGTGGGGCGCAGGTTGTTCTCCCATGGCAATGAGCGTATGCCGGAACAACGTGCTGAAAGCGGAAATGGAATCAAGCATTAAGCGCCGAACGCGTTTGTCGTCGCTCGCGGCCTGGAGATAACTTTGCCGCAACGTAAGTAGTTTGGTGCGCAGTTCGTGCTCCAGTTGAACGCGATGACGGTCCATGGGGACGTTCATGCCGGTAAAAATATCTTCGCCGTACAGGATGCGATGGCGCTGGCGGATATCGAGCATCTCAATGGCGAACACGTCTGTGCATTGCTCTAATTCAGAGCGTGAGAATATCAGCGGCGCAGGAAACTTGCGTTTCGTCCAGCCGGCAATAGCCGGCGCCAGCGCTGCAAGCACCGGAGCGGAAAGCTCACGCATCACGCAGAGGATGTTGATGTCAGAATAATCCGCATGAAATTCTCCGGATGCAGCCGACCCGAAAAGCGCCACACATTCCAGGTTTGCGCCCGCCGCCTGCCTGAGGCTATTCACAAAATCCGTGATCTGTTTTTCTGTTTCCATAAGTTATAAGCGTCTTCGCGGCTACCAGTCGCCACTTGCGCCGCCTCCTCCAGAACTTCCGCCGCCAAAACCACCAAAACCTCCGCCGCCGCCAAACCCGCCGCCGCCACCCCAACTACTGCCTCCACTACCTCGGCCTCCGCTGTTCAGGAACATGCCGAGCAAGAACCAAATCAGGCCGCTGCCTCCTGCCCTGGATAACACGGCGAGGACAACCAGGACTATAACTATTCCTAAAAAAATGGTTCCGGCAGATGGGCCATTCGCCGGCGCCTCGTCTGGCGGTGCACGCGGCGGTTCAGGGCCTTCAAGGGTTATGCCGGCATCGGCGGCGATCACTCCCGCAACGCGCTGTGTCATGAGCAGAACAGCAGGGCCGTATTGATCCTGCCTGAGCAAAGGAACGGCTTCACGGCCAAAGCCACCTACTTTCCCGTCGGGAAGGATAGGCTCCAGCCCATAGCCCACCTCAATGCGGCGCTTGCGATCGTTAATCGCCAGCAGGATCAAAACGCCGCGATTGTTCGATTTTGGCCCTATTCCCCAGGCTTTGTAGAGATCAGAAGCGTAGCTTTCAATATCTGCGCCATCCAGCGACTGGATGGTAACGATTGCGATTTGAGCATGGGCCTTTTGATCAATCTGCTCGCAGATGTTGCGGATCGACTCCGAGGACGAAGCGTCAAGCACGCCGGCGAAGTCATTCACGTATCCCGTGGGCTTGAGTTGTTTGATTGGCTCGGCGGAAAGCGCGGTTGTGAGACAGGCCAGCGCCAAAGCACACATTGTTGCCTGCCAGATTCTGTTAGGAGCCATTCGTCTCCAATTATATGCAGAAGGATGACATTGCAGATTTGTAATAACTGTTCTGGTCGCGCCTCCGGGCATTGCAATATGCAATCGCGCCGACATTTTCGGCGGCCGATGTGATAAACTCCGCCCGCTATGTTGCCAAAGATCGCATTCATGCTCTGCCTGCTCAGTGTGCCACTGCTCGCTGCCGATGAGTTTACCTTGTATGAATTGCAGCAGCCGGAAACACATCAGTTCGCGATAACTTACGACGTAACCACAACGCGCGAAGGCGCGCAATTCTTCTTCAATCCCATACGTCCTGGCTCCGTTGCGACGAAAGAGCGCGTGATCGAGCGCAGCAGCGGCAAGGAATTGAAGTTTGAAACGGTGAACGGCAAAGACGCAAAGGCCACGGGACTTATTCCATCTGATACGTCGGACAAAGCAGAATTCATCAAAGTACATTTACCGGGGCCGGTGCCAAAAGGCGGGGAAACTCGGATACGCATCTTCAAAACTTACACGGATGCGCCTTCCTACTCGCTGAGCGACGGCAAACTAATTTTTGTTCGACCGCTTGGCATCAAGCGCAATGTAGTGTTGCTGCCCAAAGGCTGGGAGTTGGTGGAGTGCGCGTCGCCGGGAATTGTTTCAACCGATGCGGATGGACGAATCCGCGTCAGCTTCCTAAACGACCGTGACGATCAGCTTCCGGTGAAGATTGTCGCGCGGAGGCTGCCATGAGAAGAATCATTTTAGCGTGCTTTCTATCGATGGCCGCTGTAATGCTGGCGCAGGACGAATCTTTTCATCGCGCTCAGCAGGACCGCGAGATCAGCTACTGGCTGCTTGAGCCTTCAACCCATCAGTTCCGCATCTCGCATGACTTCACCGTCACGCGAGTTGGGCAAAAATCCGTTCACAGCTTTGTTCGCAAGGGAAGCGTGGTTGCGCCGGATGCGAAGATGACCGATCTGGATACGGGCAAGCCGCTGAAGACTTCAACCGTCGCGGGCAAGGACGTAAACGCACTGGGCTATTATCCGGAGCCGGTTGAGCCGGATTCTGTGGCGGTGCAGGGCGACCTTGAACATCCAGTGGGCGAAGGCCAGTCCACGCGCGTGCGCGTACAGGAAACATACACCGATCCGGTTGGCTATGTCGTAAAAGACGGAGAGCTGACCTGGACGCGAACGCTGGGGCGTCCGCTGAATTATGTAACGCTTCCAGCCGGATGGATGTTGACTGAAGTGAACACGCCTGCGGTGATCACGCTGGATGAAGAAGGACGAATCAAGCTGCGCTTCACGAATACTCGGAACGGCGATTTGGCGGTAGTGCTCAAGGCGAAGAAGCGGCCAGCCGCGAAGCCATGAGATGTTCGCAAATATAAGCGGTAATCACTTGCGCCGCTGCCGCGCCACTTCATACATGACGATTGCAGCTGCTACAGACACATTCAGTGACGGCACTTTTCCCGCCATCGGAATCTTTACTAGAAAGTCGCATTTCTTGCGAATCTGTTCATGCAATCCGTGGCCTTCCGCTCCCAGCACCAGCGCGCAATCCATTTTGTAATCGATCTGGTCATAGAGTTTGTCGCCGCGCTCGTCCAAGCCAACAGTCCATATATTGCGCGACTTCAATTCTTCCAGCGCGCGTCCCGCATTGGTAACGCGGGCAATCGGCAGATACTCTGACGCTCCGGCGGAAGCCTTGACCACCGTTCCCGTAACGCCGGCGGCGCGTCGCTCTGGGATAATGATTCCGTCAGCGCCTGCGCCTTCCGCGGTGCGAATAATCGCGCCAAGGTTATGCGGATCTTCAATGCCATCCAGCAGTAGAACAAAACTGTGCGTGCCACGCTTGCCGGCCAGAATGTCGTCAACGTCGTTGTATTGCTTTTCCGCGGTGACCGCGACAACGCCCTGGTGATTCGCGGCGCGAGCCAGTCGCGTGAGTTGTTCGCGCGGCATGGTACGCAGTGGAACCCCAGCGCTGCGGCAGAGTTGTGCGATTTTCTGGATGCGCGCATCGCCGCGTCCCGGCGCCACGGCCACATAGTCGAATGCGCGCTGCCGCGCTTGCAAAGCTTCTTCTACAGCATGAATGCCAAAGATAATCATCAAAGAGGAGAATGATTGCCAGCTTCTAGTGTTGCAGCAATCGGAATTGCGCACAAGTGGCGGCTACATTTCCCGTTCTGAAACTTATCTCGTCATGTTCTGTCGAGCGAAAAGTTCCAACACCATGTTTGTGTTTGCCACCATGGCCATTAAAATATCTGCGGAGACGAACAGCGGTTCATTACTTCATGCTGCACAAAAGGGCTCAACTTCCGGTGGTGCTTTCAATTGCCGGCCATGATCCTTCGTCGGGCGCGGGAGTCACGGCGGATGTGAAAACCATGGCCGCAAATGGGTGTTATGGCGTTACGTGCATTACGGCTCTTACTGTGCAATCCACGCGCGGCGTAAAGCGCATTGATCCCGTTGAAGGCAGAATCATCACGGAAACGCTGGAACACCTCATGGATGATATGCAAATTGCCGCGGTAAAAATTGGCATGCTGGGCTCGGCGGAAGCGGCAAAGTGTGTTGCGGGTTTTCTAAAACGCTATTATCTGCGGCACGTTGTGCTTGATCCTATTATCCACTCAAGTTCCGGCGCTGAACTGATCACCCGCGAAGGCTTGCAGGTAATGAAGGAGCGGATACTGGGGCAAGTGGCCGTTATCACACCTAATGTGGATGAAGCCGCCACGCTTACCGGCCTTGCCGTGAGTACCATGGACCAAATGCAACTTGCCGCTCAACGACTGCATGAGATGGGCGTGCGAAACGTAATTATCACCGGCGGACATCTTGATCCGCCGCACGACTTGGTGAGCAGGGAGGACCGTCGCTCTACTGTGCTTGAAGGCGCTAAAATTTCCGGCAACTCAACGCACGGAACGGGCTGCGCTTTTTCATCGGCGCTGGCGTGCTCCCTGGCAAAGGGCAATGACCTGCTCACAGCCGCGAGAGCAGCCAAGCATTACGTGGAAAGCTCTATGCGCAAAGCGCTCTCCGTAGGCAAGGGAAGCGGTCCCGTGGTCTAGCTCAAGCTTCATGCTTGCTGTTTGCTTATTCGGATGTCAAAGATCTTTAAATCCAAAGATCTTTAAATCAAAAGATCTCTAAACTACACGATCGTTAAATCTAAGGACCGTTGCTGCCTCTGCTCCAGCCTAAGCTAATCCTGGGGCGGTTGGTTATTCGATGGCGGCGCATTCTGCTGTTGTGAGTTCGCCGGAGGCTGAGTATTTGCAGGCTGCTGCGTCGGACGCGTCTTTAACTGCGGCTCACTATTATTTTGCGGAGGCCGATTTTGCTGTGGTTGATCAGACTGCGGCGCCGCAACCGCTGGCTCTTCTTCTCCTTGTGCAGGATTGCGAAATTCCGGAGGCGTAGTGTTGGTGGTGGGCGGCGGAGTTTTCGGTTCAATGATAATTCGATTGTCGCGCGTTCTTAGAGCCGGAGCCGCGCCGCTGCGGCGTCTGGCTTCCGCCTTCGCCTCAAAGCTTGATTCCACCAACGTTGTGCTTTCTTCCGCCACGTGGCCCACGCTCTGTCCTTCCACTTCAGGCCGGGTTGAGACCATTACTTTCTGCCTTGCGCGTTCCGCGCGTTGCGCCTGCTGATAAAACGATTGCGCCGTCTCCGTGTCGCCTTCCAGTTCAGCCAGGTAGCCCATATTGTTCAGCGCAAAAGAATTTTTTGGGTCCATCTTGTAGGCCTGCTCAAAACTGTCACGCGCCGCCTTGCGGTCATTCCTGTTCATCGCGGAAACGCCGCGCAGATTCAGCCGTGCCACGCGGTCTTGCATGTCCTGCGCCTTGTTCAGCTCCTTGCGGCTCTTGTCCGCGTTTTGCTGCGCCACTTCACTGATCGGTTTGCCACGCCAGCTCTTGTTAAAGGCAATCACAATTGGTTCGCGTGATCCGGTGGCGGCGGAGCTATCGTAATATCGTATTGCCGATTCCAGTTCACCCTCTTTTTCCTTGGCAAATCCCATATTGTTCAGCGTGAAGGGATTTTTGGGATCAAGCTTCAGCGCCGATTGCAGCACCACGTCAGCTTCCGGCGCGCGATCGCGATTCAGCAATCCCAGCGCTTCGCTGTTCAGTTCATTCACTTTCATCGGGCCTTCAGCGGTATGTCCGGCAACGCTGGCCACGGTCTTGCCCTGGGCCTCCTGATTGGTCGACCGGTCAATCACGGCCTCAGACGTGTTGGCCTTGGCCTGATCGTAATAACGTTGCGCGCGTTCCAGGCTGCCTTCCAGTTCAGAGACATAGCCCAGGTTATTCAGCGTGAACGGATCGTTCGGGTCAATCAGGTACGCTTTATAAAAGAGGCGCTTGGCTTTGCTGATGTCATGCTTCTTGAGTGCCGCCACGCCATCGCGATTCAACTGCTGTACCGGGGTGAACTTGCTTTTCTTGGGCAGCGGGATACGCACCTGCTGGGCCTGGGCGGCAACTCCGCCGGACATCATAGGCAAACCCAGACATAAACCAAGAGACAAAGCTAGAACTGAAGGCGCTGGAACACTGGAGAATGGGGAACGCATGAGTTTTTCAAATCCTCGTAAGCCCTGGCCCTCTGGCGTGTTATTTCTCACACCGTTCTTTCGCACAGCGTAATTTCGCACACCGGGGGCCGCAGGGCAGTAGCTCTGCTTGTCAGTTGGATGGCGAAACCCTCTCTCAGGTTGGGCAGACGTTCATCGCGTTAGCGATGAATAGTGTCGTAGGCTGCCAAACGAAAATAGTCAAAGAAATCCAAAAACTGCCCCACTACCTATTTACGCTGGGCTGCCATCTGAGCTGCTGCTCTTTGCATCCAAGGGAGTGTTCAGAGCTTTATTGTTTAGAACCTTAAGCTCCGGAGTCTCTTAGAACTCTATGCATCGTTCCCCCAAAACGTCGCTCGCAGTCCTTTTTATATTCATGACGGTTGGCCTTGCTGCCGTGGCACAGAATAATCCGGCCACGCCGAACCCCGGCTCCGGCGTGCCGCAAACGCCCGTGCCGAACACTACGCCATCGCAGCCTGCGGCCACCGCTCCTGCTCCCGCCCAGCCTGCAACGGCCGACCAGCCAAAGCCGGCGAACCAAACGGCAGCTCCGGCCAGCAGCCAGCCTGCGGCGACGGACCAGAACAACTCCAGCGCCAGCCCAAGTTCAACAGGCTCCGCAGGCTCAACAGATTCAACCGTCCAGAAGTCAGCCGAGCAAAAAACTGCCGACCAACGCTCAGCCGATCAGAAGTCTTCAGATCAAAAGTCAGCCGGCCAAAAGAGCAACGGAACCAGCCGGCCCGCAGCCACGCCAACTCCTATTCCGCAGGCGCAGCCGAAGACAGACATTCTTGATAGCTCCGCCACGTCCGGCGCGCTGGTCACGGACGGGCACGATCCCATTCTTGATCCCGCGCCTGTGCCGCGCACAACCACAACCATGGTGGGAGGCACAATCAGCGGCGTTGACCGCCTGCGCAACAAGATGACCGTGCACGTTTTTGGTGGCGGTCACTGGACCGTCAATTTTGACGAGCGCACGCACATCTTCCATAACGGCGCGGAAACCACGCAACTGGCGCTTAAAAAGGGCGAGCGCGTTTACGTTGACACCCAGCTAGACAACAACCGCCATGATATTTTTGCCCGCAATATCCGCGTGGGCGTGGCTGAGCTGCCTGCCGACGCCGACGGCCAGATCATCGCCGTTGACACCAGGCACAATGAACTTACCTTGCGAGACACGCTCAATTCCGTGCCGGTGCGCTTCGCCGTCGATCCGGAAACCCGCATCAGCAACGGCCAGACCCCAGCGGCCTTTAAGGACGTAAAGCCCGGAACGCTGGTGCACGTGCGCTTTGCCGCATCCAGCCCCAACCGCGGCCTGGCGCGCGAAATCAGCATCATCGCCGTGCCCGGATCAAGCTTCACTTTTGCCGGCAAAGTCACCTACCTTGATCTCCATCGCGGCCTTCTGGCGGTGCAGAACACAACTGACGACAAGAATTACGAAATTCACTTCGGTCCGTCGGCTGTTGCCAACAGAAGCGAGCTCGGCGTTGGCCGCGATGTCCTGGTCCGCGCAACGTTTGAAGGCACGCGCTATATGGCGCAGTCAGTCAACCTGACAAGGACGGAAGAGGAAAAATAGCTTCTAGCCGCTGGCTAGTGGCTTTTAGCTCTTGGCCCGTGATTTCTAGGGCGATCAGTGCTGTGGTAATTGCCGAAACCCATGTGGCACCGCCGCCCTCGGCGGTGATTTCTATCTGGATCCTGCGTGCCTTCGTGGTAAGGGGTTGGTTTTCCGATTTCGACGATGTCGTGCGATCACGGCGATGTCGGCGATTCCCCCCTCCCCCCTCTGCCCCGACTAGGATTCCAAAGGGCTTACACAATTCAACCCCGGGGATGACCCCCATCCTTTGTGTTCCTTCGTGTCCTTTGTGGTTCAGGTTTGTTTTTCCGATGACGCGCGTACCCCACCCCTGCCCCCCGGCTTCCACCCAATTTCACCCAAGGTCACCCAATCCACCCAAGAGTCGGCAGTGGGTCGCAATTCTTTGCTTTGGTCTTGATTGGCTAAATTGCTGATTGCTAGCTGCTATTTGCTTAATTTTCAAAGATATTGGATTGCTCGCACCCTGAGGCGCTGCCAGAGTATAATGGCATCCATAAAGCGAATCAAGTGCGAAAGATGACAATTGATCTGGTTGCTCGGCCTGATAAATTTTGAAGAAGAACGCTTTCGCACGCCTTAAGAAACGCAGCCTATAATCAACAAGCATTCGTGGCTGCTTTCTAAGCTGAATGCGCTGATTCGCTATGCCAACCAAGACTATTCCGAGGGTATTTCGGCGATGAAGATAACCTGCCTAGACAAGCAAGTGGGCCAATTCCTTAAGGAATCTTTTTACCGGATTCCAAGATTTCAAAGGCCCTATTCGTGGGATCGGACGAACATTGAAGAGTTCTGGAACGATGCTGTTGTAGAGAATGAGGCCCAGTATTTCATTGGCAACTTCGTCGTGTATGACGACAAAGGTGCGATGGGCGTGGTTGACGGACAGCAGCGGCTCACGACTATAACCCTGCTTCTTTGCGCCCTTCGGAATGCGTTCCAGAATGAAGGTTTTTCCAACCTTGCCAAGGGTGTCCATGGCCTTATCGAGCGTACGGACATCTCGGACCAGCGATTCTTTGTGCTGCAGACAGAAACCTCTTATCCATACTTTCAGGAGCACATACAGAAATTCGATGGAAAGCCAGGTGTGCCCGTCGATGCAGCACCTGAAGAACAGTTGCTTAAACAGGCCTTCGAATATTTTCAAAGCAATGTCAATGGCTTGGTCTCTGGGATAAAAAGCCTCCCGAGTCTGTCCGATACAAAGAAAAAAGCCAAGCTCCAAGAGGAACTATCCAAGATCAGAGATAAGATTTTGAGCCTAAAGCTAATTTTCACGGCGTTAGAGAATGATGACGACGCCTATGTCATTTTTGAGACCCTAAATACGCGTGGGAAGGACCTAACGCTCTCAGATCTCGTGAAAAGCCATCTCTCCCGATTGTTGAAACCCTCCAATACTGGAGTAGATCTGGCCAAAGACAAATGGAACAAAATCCATAATGTCTTTGAAGCGTCTCAAGCGGATCTTAGTGTTTCAACATTCATTCATCATTTCTGGCTTTCTCGTTATGAGTACATCACTGAGAAGAAGCTTTTTAAGGCACTACGAAAGAGGATAAAAAAAGAAGACGCAAGTTCTTTTTTGGACGATCTTGTAACAGAAAGCGTGATTTATCGATACATACATGAGCCGTCTTCAAGAACATGGGCTAAAGACGAGTGTGATATTCGCGACTCTTTGCGCGCAATGAACCTATTTCGAATTAAACAGCAACTCCCGCTGGTCCTCAGTGTTATGCGGCACTACGAGGATAAAGCTTTAAAGACGAAACACGTGTGCGCAATTCTGTCGGCCATTGAAAATTTCCATTTCACGTTTACGGCGATTGCTTCCCAGAGATCTTCTGGTGGAATCTCGTTTATGTATGCGCTGGCTGCGCGTGAGCTATACCAAGCCAAGAATCTTGAGGCCAAGGTGAAGGGCTTGCAGACGTTTCAGAAGAAAAAGCTAGCCGCCAAGCAGCCTCAGTATGCAGAATTTGAACCCAGCTTCTTGGAGTTGAAATATTCAAGTCAAATGACAAAGCAGAAGAATTTGGTTAGATATATATTGACTAACATTTACCAAAAGAACTCCAAAGGGCTTCCCATTGATCCAGAACAGGCGACAATTGAGCATCTTGCATCAGAGAATCCGGCTAAGTCCACCAGCCTTTCTCAAGAAGACATTGCTTCGATAGGGAACCTGATACTCGTGAATCAAGCATTGAACAATGAATTAGCAAATAAGAGTTTCTCCGAGAAGGTTAATATCCTTAAAAATGCCAACGTTTGGATCGATCCGGTTATCCTGAAGGCTAAGCAATGGGGTGGTCCTGAGATCGCGCAACGCACTAAGCTCCTTGCAAAGGAAGCCTACGACAATGTCTGGTCGCTATAATCGGTAGATCCGGGATCGATAATGCACGCACCACTGCGCGAATCTTCGGAAGATAGGAATTCAATTTGGGGAGTCTGGGCAGGTCGCACTAAAAGTCGTGCTCTGATAAAAGTTTTTCCAGACTCTTCAATCAGCCGGGGCCTTCGCCCCGGCGACTGGACTCCTCACGCATTTGACGTGCGGATGCGTCTACTTGCCTTCTATCTGCTCTTTCAAGTGCTTGGCGCAGGCTTCAGCGGTGCTGCGTTTGCCGTGGGCTGAGCTCTTCTTATTGACGGAGTAGGCAAATACCACCTCGCCACTCTTGTGTTCCGTGACGGTAATGCTGGCCTGCTCGTTGGAGTGCCAGTTCCACATAACGGCTTTTTTCACCGCTCCGGCTTTCTCCGAATCCGACGTTCCCGAGATCTCGTAGTCAGCCTGGTCTTTGTCCGTGACCAGTACAACCGGGACCTTCTTGCTTTCGATAGCGGCCTTCAGATCATTTTCAAAGCCGCCCATCGGGGCGAGAAATACCTTGGAGTTTGCCGGGATCTTCTTTTCCGTCTTTTCTGGAGCTTTTGCGTCCTTGCTCTTTGTGTCCTGGGCGAACCCCGCCAGGCTGAAGGCCATTGCCAGCAGAATAACGATTGCTTTTTTCATGGAATCTCCTTTAGGGTGCGGACATTCTTCCGCTAAATCTGGTTTGTGTCAGGGCGCGGCTTAACCGTGCAGTTGGATTTCATTGGGCCTCCAGCCCGCTGAAATCACCGTACGTTCATCGTCAACTCGTTAATCCTTCCCAATCGCTTCATTCAAGTGCTTGCCAATGGCTTCTCCGGCGCTCTGCTTGCCTCTCACGGAGTTCCCTTTGTGCACGGAATAAGCAAAGACAACGTCGCCGGTTTTGATCTCCGTTACGTTAATGCTGGCCTCTTCATTGGTAGAGTCGTTGCCCGTGAACATGATCTTGGCCCAGCCGGCTTTTTGCGATTCCGCGGCGCCTTTGATCTCAAAGTCGGCTTTGTCGCGGTCGGCCACAATTGCTACCGGGACCTTTTTCTTCATGATGCCCGCAACTATGTAGCTTTCAAAGCCGCCCATGGGCGCAACGTAAACCCGGGAGCCAGACGGAATCTTGATCCCGGTTACCGGCGTGTGGTTTGGCGCGGCTGTCTGTGTGGCCGTCGGAGACGTCTTGGGATCTTTCGAATCTGCCGCGTTGTCATTCTTCGGCGTGGCTTGCGCATCGGTGGAAGTGCCGGGAGTTGTGGGCGCATTGGTTTGCGGTGTGGATTGTGATGCCGTCTGGCCAGATGCCGGCGCGCTCTGCGGATTGCTCTGGGCCACGGCAAACCCAGCAATCGCCAGACAATAAACGGCGAGGATTGCGACTCTCTTGTGCATATGGAGTCCTCCAAAAAGGTAATAGGCTAGGGGGTTAAGCTTAGCCTACTCCATCCAGCTACTCTGATTCAAGCAATATGTTTCCATGCTGTGGTTACCGCTGGTGAACAGGGCTGTTCCACAGTTGAGTGATAGTTGGCTGATAGGTCGCGAGAAAAGACCCGGAGAGTCAAACATGGAGGTTGGTTAGATCAACAGAGGTTTCAAAACGGGAAGCGCGTCATCTCTAATACGCGATTTTGCTGCTGTTTGTCCGGTTCGCGGGACTAGAATTTTTTGATAAGACCTTTCGGCTGGTCTTTAAGGAAGGACACTGCGTATGACGAAAAAATTGTTCCTGGTATTTGTTCTTCTGCTGGCGGCCACGGCTGCCCTTGCTGCAACGTCTGATTCCAGTTCTTCACGCGCAACAGTCACTCCGGCCATCCGGACTTACCTGATGCCGGACCTCTCGATCAAGAGCGTGTTCCCGGACCTTCTGCCCCAGGCTGCGGCCCTGACGTCACAGCCGGATGCAGCACCCGCTGGCGCTACCAAGTCGGGATTCTGCCAGTGCGGTTGTGGTATTCGCTGCTCCACGTCCGCTGACTGCGGCGGCAACGCATGCCGTCCGTTCATCACCTGCTGCGCGCGCAAATCGCAAAACTCGGAAATCGACTGGTTCACCCAGAGCTTTGAGTCCTCTTCACACAAAACGTCCCTGCCTGATTCCATCCTCAAGGAAGCCCTCAAGGCGGAGTGTAAGTAGCTTCGTCATTCTCCGGCGGGTGAAAGTTGCCCGCCGGACCTACCTCAACTGCCCGTGAAACGTCTCCGGATCGCCATCGCCTACGCGCCCTCCCACCAGCGGAAAGCCCGGTGAATCCAGCTTCATCGTTGTGGCGTGACCGTTCTGCACTACGAAAGAAATATGCGCCACAGGCGATGACCGCATGGCAAAGCTGCCGTCATCCTGTTTGAGCAAACGCTCCGGGCCTTCACCCAGCGGCTGGATCATCAGCCGTCCGTTTTCATCGAAGACGCGATATGTCCGGCGATATTGCGCGAAAGAGTCATGCAGATTAGCGCCGGCGCCCACCTGGCCCAGTTTGAGCACAAACGTTCCGGCAAGCTGCTTGCGCTCGTCGGCGGAAATTGGTTTATCGGCCAGCGTGGGTTCAGCTTCACGCTTGGGCGCGGGCAGAGCAGGCAAGCCAAGGATCGCGCGGCCCAGGGCGCGCGTGATGGCGTAAGCGTTCTGGTCTTCAGTGTTGGTCAGCACTATGATGGTGAGATTGTCTTCAGGAAAGTCATACAGGCTGCCGCTGTATCCCATGAGCGATCCGTGCTGGCCGATTCGACGATGATCCTCTTCATGGTTCAGGATCATGGCGAACCCGTATTGCGCTTTGGGGTCCTGCGCGGACATATGCTGCGCCGCGCCCTCAGCGGTTGTCATCTGCTGGAATGTTTCAGGGCGGACGAGATGCTTGTCTTTGATAGCGCGCCACAACTGCAGAAGATCGCCCACGGTGGAGCAAAAGCGCAGGTCAGAGTTATAGACCATGCCGTTTTCGCGCGCTTCAACGTAACCGCCGCCGATTTTGCGATACGCGTGGGCCAGTCCGCGTGTAAGCGTAAAGTCGTCACAGTACGAAGTTGACTTCACTCCCGCAGGCTTGAAAATGTTTTGCTGCACGTAGTCAGGGAAGCTCTGGCCGGTGACGCGCTCCACGATTGTGACCAGAAGATTGAAGCCGGAGATGGACCAATCCCACTTCTGGCCAGGCTCATTGACCCATCTTTTACCGGCATATAAGGCTGTTACTTCATCCAGAGCTTTAGGCTGGCGGCTGGTGGCTTCAATGGGATCGCCAAGGTAGTGGTAGTCCACAATGCCGGAAGTATGGTTGAGCAGTTGCCGCACGGTAACGTGATGACCCTGCAAAGGAAATTCAGGAATGAACTTGGAGATGTCATCGTCCAGTGAAAGCTTGCCGCGCTCCACCTGCTGCATTACCGCAATGCCGGTGAACGGCAGCATGGGCCCAACAATGTGATAGACGGTTTCAGCTTTTGCCGGCGCTTCCAGTGCGAGATCGGCAAAGCCATAGCCCTTGTGCAGCAGGATCTTGTCACCTCGCGCCACCAGCACCGACGCTCCAACGACCCGTTCCTGCGCGATGACGCGCTGGACGATACCGTCAAAATCGGCTGTCTTGAGATCGGCGCTTGAGGGTGCGGACTGCAAGGCGTTGGCGGCGGAGCAGAGAAGCAATATCGCAATCGTTGCTAGGGCTGGCTTTGAAATGGATGTAGCGTGCATGGCTGGAGATTATAGACATGAAAGATGTCAATTACTTTCCATAAAAGCAAACCCCGCTACCGATGAGACGGATGACACCGATTTACCAAGCTAAATTCTTTTATTGAATTACTTTGATCAGTGCAAATCAGTGTTATCAGCGTCATCAGCGGTAAGGTTTAATGTTTATGCAAGCCGATGTTAACCATTGGTTAAACGGTTTTGAGACGGCGATGATTTAGAATCTTTGCTTCCCATGAACTCATTTGACGCATTGCTGGTTGTCTCTTTTGGCGGCCCGGAAAAGCATGAAGACGTAGTCCCTTTTCTGGAAAACGTGTTGCGCGGCAAGAACGTTCCACGCGAACGCATGCTGGAAGTGGCCGAGCATTACTACCACTTTGACGGCCGCAGCCCCATCAATGACCAGAACAAGCAACTGATAGCCGCGCTGGAAGGCGAGTGCAGAACCAAAGGCATTGCCGTGCCGGTATATTGGGGCAATCGCAACTGGCATCCGCTGCTGGCGGACACGCTGAAGCAGATGCACGCTGAAGGCGTTCGTCGCGCCGCGGCGCTCACCACTTCGGCTTTCGGATCGTACTCAGGCTGCCGCCAGTATCGAGAAGACATTGCGCGGGCGCAACAGACCGCCAGCGTGCAGGATATGGTAATTGAAAAGCTGCCGAACTTTTGCGATCGCCCCGAATTTATTGAAGCCATGACCGACCGCGTTCGCGCCGCCATGGCCGAACTGCAAGGAGCCGAGCAACTCATTTTCACCGCTCATAGTATTCCCGTAAGCATGGCCGAAGCGTCTCCATACCTGCGGCAGTTAAAGGAAGCCAGCGCGCGCGTTGCCGCCGCCTCTGGCATGAGCAACTGGACTCTGGTTTTCCAGAGCCGCAGCGGCCCTCCCACGCAGCCCTGGCTTGCGCCCGATATCTGCGATTACCTGCGCCAGCAACATGCGGCTGGCGTTCGCAGGGTGATTATCTGTCCCATCGGGTTTATTTCCGACCACATGGAAGTGCTTTATGACCTGGATACTGAAGCGCGAGCGCTATGCGACCAGCTCGGTATGAAGATGGTCCGCGCCGGCACGGCAGGCGCGCATCCTAAGCTTGTTAGTATGGTTTGCGACATGCTCTTACATTCGCCGACGACAGAAATTCTAGCGCACTGCGAGCCCGGTTGTTGTCCCGCGCCGCAGCGGCCACGGATCACGCCAGAACAACACCACGGATGATTGAGAGAAAATGTTTCCGTAGAGACTTAGCATGCTACGTCTCTCTGTCACAGAGATTTACCTGCCAACGCAGATCAGCGTCATGAGTGCTTAACAGTGGTGAGTTTTCAGCTCTTGGCCGCTGAAGTCGCCACCGGCATGCTGGTGAAACCTTCTGCCAGCGCTTCTTCGCATGTGTGCTCAATCACAGAGCGGTAATGCTCGCCCAGAAAGACGCGCAGGCGCGCGGTGTCCATGGTGCTGGAGCCCAGCAGGTAGGGAAGCGCTTCGGGCGGAATATCGGAAACGCCAAGGTCCCAGAGCACGCGGAGCGCCTGTTTGCAAATCGACCTTGCTGGAACGCGCTGAACTTCTATCTTTGCAATGTCAATGCACCGGCGCAGTTCCAGCGGATCGCCTCGGCCGGCCACGTTCAGGATCGTGAGTTTTGGGTCCAGCAGTTTGCGTTGCAGTATGTGTGCAATCAACCGAGCTACATCATCAATGTGGACAAACTGAAACTTGTGCTCCAGGTAGTCACCGCGTGAAGGCAGCCAAAGTGGCAGGCGCTTGCCTTGACGGCGCAAACGTTCCGCCAAACGTCCTTTTCCGCCGGGAATGCCGCGCAGCACACCCATCTGATAATTCTGTACCGTAGGCCCGGCAAAAACGTGCGGACGCAGAATGTACACCTTGGTCTTCATGCTCTTGACCCGCGATTGCACCGTGCGGTCGGCTTCTTGCTGATGGAGCGCATACGGCAGGCTCTGCGCGTTCAGCGGAGCGTCTTCCGTCGCCGGTTTGGTGAGGTCAGGACCATACACCAACGCGCTGCTGGGAAAGATAAACTTGTCAATCACGCCCAGCATGCGGTTGTGTTCCGCAATGGCTTCAGTAACGCGGCTGGTGCCCGCAACGTTCACCCGCCACATGCGTTTTTTCTCCACAACTCCGGAGCGCAACGGATCCAGAATGAACGCCAGATGAACTACTGACTCCGGACGGTGCGTGCGCATCAGGTCCAGCAATTGATCGCAGGAGCGCTCTTCCGCCAGATCAACTTTCTCAAAGCGCGCCAGACTGGATGCATCTTCCGGTTCGCGAATGTCCGTGCCGATTACGTTAAAGTCCGCCAGTTGCTTGAGGAGACGAACGCCCAGGTTGCCGGAAACTCCGGTCACCAGCACCGTCGGTTTTTGGGTGTTCACTGCCATTTCTGCCGTTCAAGATTGGCGCTCGCTTGCCGCGATTTGCCCTTTCACGCCGCAGCCCGCAACGCCACGGCGATCTTTGCATTCATCATGCAATTTTAGCTTTTATCTGCCTTGCGGATTCGGCGGCACAGGCGGCTTGAGCTGCATTGGCGTAACCGGCGGGCCAAAATATTTTTCGTCATACTCGACGTGCACCGGTGCATTCAGCTCCTTGGTCTTCGCTTCCATCTTCTGGCGGAATAGCTGCTGCGTTATCTCAGCTTTTACGCTATCCAGCGGACTAGTCTGCCGGCTATCGACCCGGTAAATCATGTGGCCTGTTGCTTCATCAGAGCGGAAGACCTCTCCCGCTTTGTGGGAAAAGATTTCCTGTTCAATCTTGGGCGGGAAAGTGCCATGGCGGGCCAGGCCCAGGTCCGTGGTCGGAGGCGTAGCAGCGATTGCCAGGGTCGTATAAGCCTCTTTTTGCAGTTTGCTCATGTCTTCACCCTTGGCCGCGCGTGCCTGTATATCGTCCGCCACCTGCGGGGCTTTCTTCTGGTACTCGGCCTTTTTTTCTGCGGTAGCCTGCGGATCAGGATCGCTCGTCGGGATAAAAATCCTGGTCAGCTTGGCGCCTTCAAATTTGTCCGGATTGGCCTTGTAATAATCCTCAATCTCCTGCTGCGACGGGGTGCGGTACTGTTCTGCCAACTGGTTGCGGTAAAGGTCGCCCAGCGTTTTCATCCGCAGCACACGCATCACTTCAATGAAAGCCGGAGTATTTTCTATACCCGCGGCCTTGGCGGCTTCTGAAAATATCAGCAACTCCACGTAGGATTGTCCCAGATTGCGCCGCTGCGCCTGGGTCACAGTCTGGTTGTTCGTGTTAAAGGCCTTCACCAGGTTATCGAACTGCTGCTTGGTCACCGTCATGGAGCAGTCACTGTTAGAAGGCACCTTATTGCTCACTGCCGGGCTGTTTTCAGCCGGACAAAGGCCTTTAATGCTGATCACTGGCGTCTCTGGCGGCAACTCAGCAGGCTGTTCATCGCGCTTTAATAATGAGGGAGGCGTTGCCTTCGGGGTCGGCGTCGGGCTGGCTGAAGGGGCCTTCGTCGTCGCCGCGCCTTGCTTCTTGGTTGCGCCTGGCGTCTGCGCCAGCGCCGTGGATGCTATAAAAACGCAAATAATGAGCCTGCGAATCATCGTTGGGTTCCTTTCGTCGTATAAGGGAAGTCAGGCGGCAATATCCTAGCATAATGGTTTTTTGGCAAATGCAGCCAGCAACAATGGTTGTAGTACTAGGAACCAAAAACTTGAGACAATGGCAGTGTGTCCTCGGCTGAACTCAACCCGGTGCTGGATAGTATGCAGAAGGAAAAGCGCAACGTTGCGCTCAATTCTCTGCTTGCCGCGCTTGGAATTACCGTCCTCAAGCTGATCGTCGGTATTTCCACGCTGAGCCTGGGCATTCTTTCTGAGGCGGCGCATTCCGGTCTCGATCTGGTGGCCGCGCTGGTCACGCTGCTTTCCGTCCGGGTTTCAGATAAGCCTGCCGATGCTGAACACCAGTACGGCCATGGCAAGGTGGAAAACTTTTCTGCCTTTATTGAAACCGGCCTGCTTCTTCTTACCTGCGTCTGGATCGTCTGGGAAGCGGTTCGCCGTCTCAATGGGCATCATAGCGTGCACATTGAGCCCTCTCTGGCCGCTTTTGGCGTGATGTTCCTTTCCATGGCGGTGGACTGGTGGCGTTCACGCAAGCTTCAAGTCATTGCCGATAAGTATGACAGCCAGGCTCTGGAGGCTGACGCTCTCCATTTCAGTACCGATATTTTTTCCAGTGGCGTCGTGGCGCTGGGACTGGCAATGGTCTGGGTAGGCGAGCACTGGCACGTTGGATGGCTGACCAAGGCCGATGCCGTCGCTGCTCTCATGGTCTCTGCCGTAATCGTTTACGTTAGTTCGCGCCTGGCCCGCCGCACCATTGATGCACTGCTGGACGCCGCTCCCGCCGGCTATCGCGGGCGCATCATGGACGCGGCGCTAAAGGTAAATGGCGTGATTGAGGTGGAGCGCGCCCGCATCCGCCGCGCCGGCAACCGCTATTTTGCCGATCTTACCGTTGGGCTGGCGCGCAATGTCACCTTCCAGCGCTCAGGCCAGGTGGTGGGAGAAATCACGCGCGCCGTGCATACGATCCTGCCCGATGCCGATGTGGTCATCCATTCCATCCCGCGTGAAACAGGACATGAAAATATTTTTGACCGCATCCGTGCCGTGGCTTCGCGCAATAACTTCAGCGTGCATGATGTCAGCGTCCAGGACCTTGAAGGCCGGCTCCATGCGGAACTTCATCTGGAGCTGGACGAAACTCTCAGTCTGAAAGACGCGCACGATGTGGTGACTGTCCTTGAAGCGGAAATCCGCAGTGACGTCCCGGAAATTTCATCCATCCTCACGCATATTGAGAGCGAGCCTTCAACAATCGAGCCTGGCAATACCGTGGTGCGTGACGCGGTACTGGAGCAGAAGCTCAAGCCCGTGATCCATGAATTTCCTGAAGTGGTGGATATGCACGACGTGGAAATCAAGCGTGTGCGTGGGAAGATTTATATGTCGTGCCACTGCACCATGTCAGACGAACTGCCGCTCTCCCGCGTGCATGACGTTTCCACGGAGCTGGAAATCCGCTTTAAACAGGCCGCTCCGGAGTTGTTTAAGGTACTGATCCATCCTGAGCCACAGACAGACAACCGCAGATAAAATTAGCCACGAATTTAACGAATGAACACGAATCTTAAAAAAATTCGCGTCTTTCGCGTTCATTCGCGGCCAATTGTTTTTTCGCGCTGCGCAGCGATCAAAAAACCGGGCGTTTCAGCCCGGCCTTCACCAACCAAAAGAGGAGAGAAGAGGCTACTCTTTGGAAGGAGCAATTTCTTTGTGCATTTCCAGCTGCCGCTCAACTGAAACCTTGGCTCCCGGCGGGGGTTGAAAGAGCGAAGCATCCGGTTCGTTGCGCTTGATGTCCGTCAGCCGATAGGTGCTGTCTCCCGTGCGCGGGTCAGAATGCTTTCTCAGCACCATGGTGTGCAGCTCAGGTGAGAACCATGTCTCCGTAACGATCTCAATTGGCCGCTCGTTACCGATCTGGCCTGCGGGAATCGTTACTGTTTCGCGCTTGCCTTGGGCGGAGACGCCTTCAATCGTCTGCGTTCCCAGGTCTTCATGTTTAACCTGCTCGCTGCTTTCCTTGCTTTGCAGAGCCTCATTTGCGCCCTGCACGTTTATCATGACTTTTTCTTTCAAGCGACGCTCGCGCTGGCCGCCGAGCTCAATGATCTGTGGCCCCTCTTTCCAGCTGCCTTCGCTGCGTACCACCTTTGTGGCTTCGCCTCCGGGAGCGAAGATGTACTGGGTATGTGTGGTGGGATCGTTGATAAAGATGGTCTTAGGGCTATCCACCGGCATGAGACCGATGCGACGCAGATCGGTTTCGCGCCGCGTGCGCCCCTGGCTGTCACGCGCCACAAAAGACGATGTCTTATTCACAATCCTGTTGCCGTCCGCCAATACCTGTGTGCTTTCCGTGGTCGCTGTGGCGGAATAGGGTGCTCCCGTTACCACTTCGCCCGCGCCGGCCATTTCCGCCGAGAAGAATTCAATCTTGCCTTCCGGCACGCGCTCGCTCTGCATCATTCCAAATGGCGCCATCATGGTGATGGGTTCATCCTGCGTGAACGTGAAGGTGCGCTTCTCCTTCTGCGCGGATTCCTGCGCAGCAACGCTCGCTGCAAGCACGCATCCGCTGAGCAATAAAACAGCAATTCGATTCATAGATACTCTCCTTGAAAAATTGTTATTGCACTAATCTCACGGCGTAGGGCGTTCCATCCTGGCTCACCACAAAATCGGCCATAAATCTTCGCGATCCTAGATCGGGGCTTACCGGAGCGCCCATCTGCCAGAGCGCGCTTGCGGGCACCTGCACCCGCACCACATGGAGTTCGTCAGCCGGAACAGAGGGATCGTATCCGGGCAGAGCAAGGAACTGGCGTCCGGAAGAGGCAAGGCTGCTGTTCGCGGCCTTCGGCTTTGCTTGCTTCTTCACAGATCGTGGTGGCGTTGTGTTCACCTTGGCGACGTTTGCGACGTCCGGAGATTTTGCTGGAACGCCGTTCGGTTGTTCTTTCACGATTTCTTGTCCCGGCACTTGATGTGGTGCGCGCGATCCCAAAGACATCAGGGCGGCCACTACTACTAAACCTGCCGCTATCGTGCCGATGCTAACCCGCCGTACCAGCCTGCGTCGCGCATGATGGCGTCGGAATGCCGCCGCCAGGCCAGCGCCAATTTCGGCCGGTGCGCCCTGCCGCGCCGAGACAGCCATTCCGCGCAGCGCCTCGCTTAGTCGCGCATCCCCTGTGGCATCTTTCAGTGGATCTCCGGATTGTGGATCTATTTCACGCATTTTTGCCAGCTCAACCTGATTTTCAACAACTTGGCTTTCAACATCGCCCGCGCACGATGCAGCCGCGAGGCCACCGTTCCAGGCGAACACTCCAGCAGCGCCCCCGCATCGGCGTAGCTCATCTCTTCCAGGTCACACAGCGCAACCACCTCGCGGTATTGCTCCGGCAATGCCAGCACCGCTTTGCGCAGCAACTCCAGCAGCTCAGTGTTGCTGAGTTCGGAAAGAACATCCAGATCGCTGGTGAACCCCGAATCTCCGCTATCCAGCCATTCCTCTTCAATTGGCAGATCCAGCCGCGACCGCTGTATCACTCGCCGGGTCAAGTTGCGCGCCACACCGAACAGATAGTTGCCTAAAGCTCCTTTGTCCGCCTGATATCCCTTCGGGTTCCCGATCAGCAGCATAAACACTTCCTGCGTTACTTCCTCCGCCGTGGCGTTATTGCCACTCATGTGCAGCGCAAACCGGTAAATAGCCCCCTGGTACCGCTCATAGAGCGCGGTAAACGCCGTCTCATTTCCTTTGCGAAGCTGCCGCAGCAGCTCCTGATCTTCGACTGGCGATTCTGCCATGGCTTTGCTGGGCGCTGCCCTCGCTCCTGTTATCCATTGCTCGAATTGGGCAAATCGTTCCATTTATTTTTTGTGATTGATCGGAGGTAGCCACTCAGTCGCCTCAGCATGAGACGGTCAGGGAAGCTTTCAGTTATCGAGGCCCAGGGAGGATTGGCCAAATCGTAATGGGCACGTCTTAGAAAGAGCAAAATAGGGAGCTGCCTGGAGTCGGAAGATTGGCTCGTTGTGTTTGCGTCCAGTCTACTCTTTCAAGCTGAGCGGGTTTAAAATTATTTGGTTACGCGGAGGCCAGATCGTATGGCAATACGCTGCTGCCGAATTCTCCTCTTTGTCCTTGTTGCGGTAAGTGGGCTAAATGCGTCAATGCCCACGTTCACACTTTATCCAGCGGTTGATCCCGTCACAAAACATTATGACGAGGGTAAATCACTTTTCAGTTTCAAGCGCGGTGCGACAAAAGATATCACCAAAAGTACAAAGGATTGGGACCTCAGCTATGGCGGCTGGATCATCAATGACGAGGACTGGTTTGGGCTTCACTTTGGACCAGAAACCCGCTCGGTCATTCAGGATCTGGGCAAGTTTGACTGGGATGACGACTATCCCATTCCTGTCCTCGAACCGCGCCCGCTAGTTGAGAAAGGGAAGAAATGGCAACCGACAGTCGTTGTCACGCCCGATCCGCATGGAGCATGGACGCGTTCTGGGGAATATGCCAAAGTCATCCTTGGCCACATGTACCTCTTACACGTGAAAGACGAAACCGCTGATTTTTATGTGACCTTTCATGTGGATGATTTCGAGCAGCACAGGTGGTGTACGATTTCCTGGCGGATAATTCCCACTCCTGAACCTCCGGAAGAGAGTCAGCGCTGAGCTGCTGTCGGCCGCAAACCATCCTTGAAGGAAAGAGAATCAGCTCAAACCAAAGCCACATTCACGCTTGGCCCAATTTCAAACGGAAGTATGTACTTTACGCAAGGGCAGTTAGGCCCAACAGATTCGCAATTATTTCGTTGCTTTAGACTCAGGGACACGTTATAAGCGGAAACAGGACAGGCCAGCGCGTGAACGCCGACCCGTCCCTGACCACAAATCACCTTTGCTAGAAAGGCGAATCATGGCTGTCCTTGATGTTACCCAAAAGGCTGGCGTTTATGAAACTCTGTCCAGCCTCAATACTGCCTTTAACGAAGTCATCCAGCACCTTCACACGCTACAGAAAACAGGGCTGTTTAAATCCAAAGTTGCAAAGCTGTTTCCCGGTTTTGCTCAAGAATTACAAGCTGAGTTTAACCAACAATTTCTCGAAGACCTGCACCAGATTGAGCTAGACGATTGGGGTGAGTACGGGAAGGCACGGCAACGCTGGGAAAAGCACTTGCGTGACCCAGATGACGTTTTCATTCAAGCTAAAGAACGTAAAAAGCAACTCGCTAAGCAACGCAAGAAAAAGTAAAAGATAGCCTTTAACAAAATGACCCGCCCCGCGATTGGGGCGGGATTTTTATTGGAGAACAAAATGGAAGATCACAAATATGACATTATGATTTTGGCGTATGCGCGGCATATCACAGGCACAGATACGGCAGCAATTGAAAGTGTTATGAGGGCCGGTAGCATTGCAGAGGTACTGTATCCCTACCCAAAAAATTCAAAAGCAGAACTTCTCAAGTCCCTTATCTCTTCTTTTCCAGAAGCGCAACAAATAGCCAAGGCTTAGTCGTCGCCACACAAGTAAAGCCGACAACGCGCCAGCCATCTTTCGCAAATTCGTTGATTGCGTCTGTTATCTGGTCGTGTCTACCTTCGATTGTTTGGTATTGAAATAAATCTTCATTCTGCATGTCCTGAGTCTAATCCTTAGGCCATCCACTAGCGGGCTTTTTCTTGGTGAGAGATTTCTTAACCGCGTCCTGCCATTTGCCCTCGATCTTGAGGGTATCTGGCTTAGGGCCGGGAGTTGCCCCTCTCTTAGTGCTTTTACGTTTCTTGCGTTTAGTCTTTATCATGCCGCCTCTCCCGTAACTGGCGGTTTATACATCATGCGTTTCCCTTCCGCTGATTGCACTGCCAAGATGGTACGCTCTCCGTCATTCAACTGGCGATTGTTCCAAAGAAAATCAAACTGCCACAGATACCGATGTAAATATTCAGTGCTTACGTTGTGATAGATGCCGACGATTCCACGTTTCACTAGAGCATGGCTGCTCTCTGCTGTGTTTGTGTGGATGTCGCCACGGGCATACTCTTTTGTTGCGTGGCATACGGTGCTGTGACTTGCGTACTCTGGGCCAATGCGTCTGTATGCCGAAAACTCATCTGTGACTAAATGCGCGCATCTGTCTACTTCTTCGCGGATTGCAGCCTCTATGGTTTCCGTTGTTACATCTGCCACAATGCGCCGACGAATTTCTCCGTCACGCTGTACAGCACAGAACACGGGAGTCTTACTGGTTCCCCTTCCGCGCTTGCTGGTGCCTTTGTAACGTGGCTTGCGCGGCCCGATGTACGTTTCATCACATTCAACCGTGCCGCTGAGTTTGGGCGCGTCATTATCGGCCATCGCAAAGCGAATGCGATTCATTAAGAACAATGCCGACTTGTAGCTTATCTGGCAATGCCGTTTGATCTCCAGCGCGGATACGCCTTTCTTTGATGTTGCGGCTCTCCAGAACGCATAGGCCCAATGACGAAGGGGCAGTCTGGATTCCTCATAGACCGTTCCAATGCGTACCGTGAATTGCGCCTTGCAATCCTTGCAACGCCACAGGAAACGCTTGCTACGCTCTCCCGTTCCCGCTTCTACCATCTTGTACACATCAACACTGCCACAATGGACACATGCGGGAGTGCTACCCCAACGCTGTGCCTCGAAAAACTCTACTGCTGCAACCTCATCGGAACAGGCCAATGGGATTGCGCGGATAACTTCTGAGTTTGAGAGGCTGTGCTTTTTGTAGCTCTTGGATTTCATAAAACAACTTTATACCTAACGCAATGTTGTGTCAAGTATAAAATTGAGTGTGTCTGATTTTGTGGGAGTCTTTGGTAATATATGAAACGTGCGGGAGTGGCGAAACTGGTATACGCAGCAGACTTGGACTCTGCTGGCGGAAACGCCGTGGGGGTTCAAATCCCCTCTCCCGCACGTCCAATTGGAAGCATTGCTGCTGCCAATTCCTGAAACAATGTTACACGTCAAATAGTTGACAGTACAACCGTCTTAAGTGTGCTACGTTTTCTCTGCTAAAATTGCGCCTCATGTACGTTCTGGGCATCCTCGCAATATCACTATCTCTGTTCTTGTCAGAAGGCACACAAGCCGATAATCAGCCCGCTAATCCCGACAAGCACAGCCGTGGCAATGTAAACATTGGCGATCAAGTATCTACCGTCACAAATTTTTCCCCCTGCGATGATCGACAAGGGGAGACATCCAAAAAATATGATCGTGCCGCACAAGAGCAACCAAGGCTTTTGGGTCTTACTGCTGCTGAGTGGGTGCAAGATGTTATCACCCTTTTTCTGGCCATTATCACGGCCCTTTACGTTCGTATTACTAGCGGGATACTCAAGGAAACCAAAGAGCAGTCCGCCATCTCTACCGCGCAACTGCGCCTGATGGAGGGAGGTGTCCATGTTGATAACGTCAGAACCGCCGCCGAGTTGGCAGAAAGTAACATGCAAGTATTTTTCGTTACCGTCGTAAACTCGGGACTGACCGCTAAGCGCGTTTCTATGACTATGGAAGTAGACCTTGCCGGGAACACCACTAAATATCAGGGCAGTATTGCCATGATGGTACCTGCTAACGGCAAAAGAGATTTCTCCATTACGTCTCACGTTGGCATCAGTGCAGAGTTGTTGCAAAGGTTGGACGGTGACACGCTGCGTGTTCGTGGTCGCATAGCATGGGACGATAAAACAGAGGACTATTGTTACAAGTACAATCGGTGCCCACTTGTACCCGTGCCTGAGGGATTCCCAAAGTTTGTACCGTGTGATTTCGACACAAGGATGGCTGTAAGCATTGGTGGAAGGTCGGACGGAACTTCTACGGGCAGTGGAACGCTTACAGCCCTGAAAAACCCGCCGGACGAAACAAAACAAACGTAACAGGGAAAGGGTTTTCGGGGTCATCTCACAGCCCCTTCCCCGTTTGGCCACGGTTGACGCACAGAACGCCCTTGCGTAAAGTGCATACTTCCGATTTCAAATTACCGTTAACCGAAGATAAAACCTCAGTTACGCTAAACTCTTTGCCTATGGAATGGTTTGAAAATGACGATTTCTGGCGGGATTTTTATCCTTTCATGTTTTCCGATGAGCGGTTTGCCGCCACCCCGGACGAAGTGACTCGCATTCTTGCCTTGACGCAATGCAGCGGCGGCAGTGTGCTCGATCTCTGCTGCGGGCCGGGACGCCACTCCGTTGAACTCGCCCGCCGAGGATTCAAAGTCACAGGCGTTGACCGCTCTCCTTTTCTGCTGGCCAAGGCCCGTGAACATGCAGCCAAGTCTGGCGATGCAATCGAATGGGTAGAGCAGGACATGCGCGATTTCGTTCGGCCCGCAAGCTTTGATCTGGCCTGCAGCCTCTTTACCTCGTTCGGATACTTTGAAGATGAGCAGGACGATTTGCGCGTGCTGCGCAACATTCACCAAAGTCTCAAAGAAAACGGCGTCCTCATTATGGAAATGCTGGGCAAAGAGCGTCTGGCGCGCGTCTGGAAAGATACCATGTGCAACGAACTGGCGGATGGCTCGCTGATTTTTCAGCGTCCCCAGATTCTCAACGATTGGACCCGAATCCGCTCTGAATGGACGCTGGTGAAAGATGGCCGTTCGCGCAGCTTCGCCTTTGAACACACCATCTATTCGGGCCGAGAACTCAAGGATCGGCTATTTGACTGCGGCTTCAATCAAGTGCAGTTATTTGGCGATCAACAGGGGTCGCCCTATGGCCTCGACGCGCAGCGGCTGATCGCTGTGGCGCGGAAATCGAATCAATGAAAATGGTTGTAGCCGTGGCTTGAGCCCTGACAGACGAGGCCCAGTACTCGATCCCGAAGATGGTTCCATTATTTTTTTGTGATAGAAAGCAGGTTGCTTCAACGATCGGATGGATTTGTCTACTTTTCAGTTATTGGACACCCAAGGAGTCTTAGACAAATTTCTTCGTCCAGGAGAATAATCTCGGACCTGGATTGGTTCCGGCTTGGCATCAATCTGCTCGTAATGGCCTAGGCGCTTCCGAGGAAGCCCGTTTCTGATAATTTCCTGATCGCCGACACTGACAATCGGAGGAGGACGGGTGAACGACGCCGAACCGCCAATGAATTCTTATGCTATCCTCGCTTGGTCGTGGTCTCGCGGATAGTGGCTGGTGACTCTTATGGCAAAACATGAAATATATAACCAGTTCATGGATGTGCCTGAAGGATACAAGACGTACTCTGCGCTCCTGATTCCAGATTATGAGTGGTTCAATAAGGTAGGACTTGCGGGCGCATACAAATTCTTCAACCGCTTTAAAAGAGTCGGTGAGATCATCGGCGATGATCATTTGACATTCTGGTTTTACCACGATTGGTTTGGTTATGGGAGGTTAGTAGATTCAGAAGTCATTGCCGCCATCGGCCACCATATCAGTTCAGTAGAAGAGTTAAAGAAGTTCACAACAGAGCACTTCGAGAAGGGCGCGCAACAAGCCTCGCAAGGAAGCTATGACATCGAGCGTGCTAGGCTGATTTGCCACGGGCTTTCACTTAGCTATTCGGCGGGACCTTATGTTGCATTTTTTTCCAAGCGACCTATTTTGCCATACCGGGAGCGTACGGATGAAGGTGTCGTGATCAAAAATGGGAATACTTACACTTCTCCAGAATTCGTATTGCGGTTCGGAGGGCTCGAACCCGACCGTTGCCTGGAGTTACTTGACGAATTGGAGCAGCAGTTATTATCAGAGAAGTTTGATACATCCCAATTAAAATGGAAGCAGGTCTGGTTTCGAATTGAGCAATGGTGCGGGAAACATCAAGATCTGATTGTGGCAGTATTAAAAGGTGTTGTTGCCAAAAGCATCCGCGGTCCCGTGTAGTCGGAAATCCGCGTTCCAGTGAAGCTTGGGTACTAATCCCGATCATGTGTAGCTCACACTTGATCTGACACCCTGACTAAAATTCAAGGTACCACGCGCGGCGCCAGAGCATGTGTTCCGCCGGCTGCTCCCCGGCGCGCCGGGCTGAGACAGAAACAGCACGAGTATTTTCTCCTGAGCTAGCGGAAGCGAGTACATGAAAATGTCATAGACGTCTGCGTAGCAATTCTTCGCTGAATGCCATTGTGTCCGATCGTACTCTGCCAGCCAATAGTCCCGAAATCGTTTTAGCCCCGAAAGATCTCCTTCAGACATCCTGCAAACCAAAGATTGTCACTCAGTGCCGGATTAGCTTCTCTTGTACCGACGATAGCGGGTTATCTGAAGCACTGCCATCCCCCGCTTCGTCGGGTCACTATGATCCCCTTTCAAGTTTGCGGAAAGCAAAAGGAACCTCACATTTTCCTTGGTGGACCATAAGTCCGACGATGGGAAATGTGTGTGTTCCCTGACTCTCACTCCCATCACACGACAACAGACGGAATCGCTCGTTACCGGACCTTTGAAGGCACCTGTGATGACTCGGCTGCCGTATGATAGAGTTTTCGCGGCTAGGGGGAGGGATCAGGGACCATGAACGTTGAAGCGCAGGTAACGTGGACAGATGGCGAGAGATTTGTCGCCAATGCCAGCAGCGGCCATGCCATCGTGATCGATTCCGACCGCCAGCGCAACACTGCTGCAGGTCCCATGGAAATGGTCCTGATGGGCCTGTGCGCTTGCACCGCCACCGATGTCGTGAGCATCCTGCGCAAGAAGCGTGAGCCATTCGTCGGCGTGCACGTGAAGGCCGAGGCAGTTCGCGCGACGGAAGCGCCCACGGTCTATACTTCGATCAAGCTTATCTATACAGTTTCCGGGCAGGTTTCACGCAAGGCGGTGGAAGACGCGGTGAGGCTGTCTGAAGAAAAGTATTGCGGCGTCTCTGCGATGCTGAAATGTACGGCAAAGATCGTTACTGAAGTGCATCTTTCAGGTGCGGAAACGCTTGCTCCGGCAAAGAAATAAAAGAAACATTGCGGTAGCGGAAAGAATCTAATCCACACAAAGGGGGGAAGTTCCTTTCATGTCGCAAAAGAAAGTTGTGGTGTACAGCCAGCCGGGTTGACCGCCCTGCTCATGGGCTGAGTCCTACCTTTCGGAGAAAGGTATTGAGTTTCAAGTGAAAGACGTTAGTTCTGACCAGCAGGCGGTTTTTGAGCTGGTCCGCACCTATAAGAGCCGTTCCACGCCAACCATCGTCGTCGGAGAAAAAGTCATGGTCGGCTTTGATCCTGAGCGCCTGGACGCGATGCTTGCCGAGTGAGTCCGCTGCCCAACAGTCAATAAGCCCCGCGCCGGAGCATCAACATCCATGGCGGGGCTATTTCTTTGTGGCCACGGCAACGTTCTGCTGGGGAGCCGCCGCTGTAGTTGGCAAGGCGATTTTTAACGGCAGCCTCTTTGCCGGCCATGCCTTGATTTCACCTGTAGTGCTCACGCAAGCCCGGACCACTTTTACCGTCCTGGTTTTTGGTCCCATTCTCTTGCTGCGATTTGGCCGCCGTATCTTTTCCATCACTCGGCGTGACCTGATGTTGTGCGCGCTTGTCGGCACACTGGGCGTGGCCTGCTCCAATTTTTTCTATTATTTTGCCGTCAAGAAATCGACTGTCTCACTGGCGATTACGATCCAATACACCGCGCCGCTCTGGGTATTGATTTACATGGTCGCGCGGGGCAGGGAACGGGCAACAGTTCAGCGTACCGCGGCAACGCTGGTAGCGATGATCGGAACCGCCCTTGCGATTGGGGTCTTCCAGACCGGCGTAAAATTCAATTTGATTGCCGTGTCGTCCGCTTTGCTGGCGTCGTTTGGCTACGCTTTTTATAACGTCGCAGCACAAGGGCTGGTGACGAGAAACCACCAGTTCACCGTCATGTTTTATCTGCTGCTGGGCGCGGCGGTCTTGTGGACCGTGGTTGATCCTCCGTGGAAGCTGATGGCACAGGATTTCAGCGGACGGCAATGGGGATTTCTGTTTGTCTTTGCCTGTCTCTCCATGGTGCTGCCTTACATGCTTTATCTCAGCGGGTTGAAATACCTTGATCCCACACGCGCCGTTATCACCAGTTGCCTGGAGCCGGTGTTCGCCATTGTTTTTGCGGTGCTTTTTGTGGGTGAAACGCTGCGGGCGTTGCAGATCGTAGGAATTGTGGCCGTGCTGGTTGCCACCGTAATGGTCCAATTGAGGCGGCGAGTGGCGGGCCGTCCTGCACCGGCGGGCTAGGGTATAAGCCGCTCTGGCTGTAAAATAGCAGCAGCCATGAATATCCAGCGTCTTACCCTTGTGTGCCTGTTTTGTATGCTTCTGCCGGCGGCTGCGCTTGCCAAAAAAAAGCCGCCTGAGCCCGAACAGAAGACCGCTTCCGTAAATATGACCGTGATCAGGAATTCGAGCGGCAAGCCGGTGAAAAATGCTGAAGTGGTGATTCACTTGATCGATAACCATGGCAAAGCAAAGCAGGAAGGTCTGGAGCTTAAGACCCATGAAGACGGCAAAGCGGAAGCAAGCGGCATTCCTTATGGCAAAGTCCGCATTCAGGTGATCGCGCCGGGGTTCAGGACGTACGGAGAAGATTTCAGCATCAATCAGCCTAATCATGAATTCACCATCAAGTTGCAAAAACCGGCTGAGCAGCTTTCCATTTACAAATGAACGATTGACAGCCTATCAAGGCCGCCGTCCGCACCAAAGAGCAGTATTCAGCACCACAAAGGCGTGTACCTGCTTGACATTACCGCGCGGGAATGTCATTTCTAGTAGCTTTACTTAATGCCATATTTTGAAGAGCAGAGAAAGGTCTTTTGAAAGTCAGGGTCTTTTTTCACGGCAAATGTTTTGACGGGACGGCCTCGGCTGCGCTGTTTTCGCGCTTCTACCGCGAACGCATACGGTCAGACGTGGACTTCCAGTTCACCGGCCTGGTGCATCGCGCGGGCGCGCTCTTCAATGAAGCAGATTTTGATGGCGATGAGAATGCCATTGTCGACTTTAAGTATTCCGCTTCGCCAAAGATTACCTGGTGGTTTGACCATCACCAGAGCGCATTTCTCTCGCCGGAAGATGAGGAGCACTATCGCCTGAGCGATAAGAGCCGGAAATTTTTTGATCCTGAATACAAATCATGCACCAAGTTTCTGGCGCATGTGGCGGAGCAGAAATTTGGTTTTGATCCGCGTCCCGTGGAAGAGCTGATTCGCTGGGCCGATATTATTGATGGCGCACAGTTTCACAGTCCGGAAGAAGCGGTGGAAATGGCCGAGCCCGCCATGAAACTCACCATGGCCATTGAGTCCACCAACGATCCTGATTTCCTTCCGCGCCTGATCCCGCATCTGGTGAGTGAGCCACTGGCTGACGTTCTGAAGGAGCCTTTTGTCGCCACGGTTGTTCCACCGCTCATGGCGCGCCATCGCCGTTCGATTGATATCCTGCGCCAGCGTTCAGAGTGCAAACAGGGAACCATTTACTTTGACATTAGTGATCAGGACCTGGAAGGCTACAACAAATTCATTCCTTATTATCTGCACCGCGATTCGGTTTACAGCGTTGGGCTAAGCAGCAGCAGCTTCCGCGTGAAAGTCTCTGTCGGGTCAAATCCGTGGACTAATCGCCAGAACATGGTGAACCTGGCAAAAGTCTGTGAGCGCTATGGCGGTGGAGGACATGCTCGGGTGGGCGCTATCTCTTTTCCGCCCGATAAAGGCGATCTGGCGCGTACGGCAGCAGCGGAAATTGTGGCTGAACTCCGGAACGCCGAATCAGCTGTGGTCAAATAACCTCAGTTGCGTAACGAAATTTCCCATCTTCCCCTCTGTGGCCGATAGTCTTTCGGGTTAAGAAAGCTACTTAGTTCTCATCTAATTCCTGATTCGGGAATGTTATGTGGAGCTCTGCTAAAAGATTGAAGCAGAGTAGATGCTTGGTTAACCTCAGGACAGTCCTCACCGGCAGGTGAGCATCAAACAATTTTGGAGTCTAAGAGCAGTGCAGAGCATACATAAGTGTCTGGCTGCTGTTGTTGTCCTTGGTCTTTCTCTGACTGGGACGGCCCAGCAGCAGAGCAATCCAAGCCTGAAGAGATCGGCAAAACCTCAGGCCAACGCGCCTGCAACCCCGGCCAAACTTACGCGCGAGCAGAAGTTTGTGATCGACACGGTAAAAATGGCGGTTGCATTGCCCGAATCTGATCCGCAGGACAGGTTGCGCGTTCTCTCCTCAGCCGCCGATGTAGTCTCTCCCATCGATAAAAAGATGGCGCGCGGATTTTGGCATGAAGGGGCACGCATTGAAACTGATCTGGTTCGGATTGGGCAAACGCCCGCTGTCTCCATGATGTCCAGCGGTTTGGTGGATTGCGCCGCCGCCCTTAACTTTGTGGAAAACCTGCCGGACAGCGCTGTGCTGCGCGCGGAGCAATCACTGATTGGCGCAGTTACAAGTTGTCCCAAGCAGACTCTGGATCCCGTTTCACGCAAGCTGGATGCCGGTTTGGAGAAGAACATTGTGGCTTCGCGCGCCCTGATGGCGGTAATGGCAGCGCAGGGCGAAAGCTCGGCATGGTCACAGCAGCATTTCGCAAAAATGTTTGATTCGCTGCCGGACCCAAAAGAAAACGCCGCAGAAGCGGAGAATATTGCAGCAATGTACATGCAGATGTCCGGTTCGGTGAATAAGGACATTGCAGCCAAGAGCGGCTTGCAGCTTCTAACATGGCTGGGAAAGATTGACGACTCGCCTCTGCGCACGCTTTCAATCACCATCACCACACAAGCGATGCAGAAGGCTCTGGGCGCGGAAGGCTACCAGAAAGCGCTGGAGTCTGACGTGGTGGCCAATACCACGGTACAAAATGCCGGCGAGCAGCGTGAAATTCAACGTCCGGAGCAGGAGAGCGTCTCAATTCTTTCCGCAATGGATAACAAAGCCACTGACCAGACCGAGCGCCTTCGCAGTTTGCCTGCTAGCCAGCGGGCGCGTGAAGCCGCAGCCGACGGCTTTGCAACGGGCACAGGCGGCAACAAGCAGCAGGCAAGCAAGTACTTTGACATGGCGTTCAGCGCCGCCGATGAAGTCTGGGATGCGCGCACGCCAGAGCAGAATGCAGCGGCCGTGGTGCAGGAGATCAGCGAGGCGGCAGCACAGGTGGATTCATTGAATGCGTTGTCTCGGGCGCAAAAGCTGCGTGACAGTTCCGCCCAGGCCATTGCCATGCTGGCTGTGGCGCGAGTGGTTGCCAGCAATGGCGTTACTCGATAACGCCCAGTACTCTAAAAAAATCAGTAAAGTTTTGAAAATTAATCGGACGTAATATTGTCAGGCAGGTCATTACATTGGTAGGCTATCAACATCTCAAATCTACAAGTCAGGGTCTTCAGTTGGTCCATATCGTCGACGTCCAGTGCCCCAAATGCATGCGCAAGTTCAGGACTGTTCCCTCCGTCGTGGAGCACGCCGGCTGGGTGTACTGCTCGGTTTGTGGCACACGCATGAATATCTCTGAGCCCAAGCCGGTTACCGCCTTATCAAAGGACCGGGTCGTCACCAAGTAATATCCCCGCGCGCTCTCATTTCAGCGGCAACGCGCCAACAGCACCGGCAAAATGCCGTTAAGGCCCAGGGGGTACCTGATCTTTTACCAGCCAGAAGCACATATGAGCCTTGCCCCAAAGTTACCTGCGTAAGGTTGTTTTGGCGTTGTCTGTGGAAGAGACAATGCTCTAAGCTTGCGTCAATTAGGTTCCTGGAGAAATAAATGTTCCGTCCCAGATTCCGGCTGGCGATCTGCGCCGCGTTTGTCTTTATGGGCAGCGCCTTGGCACAGCGCTCTGCGATGCATGATCAGTCGCCGCGTCAGGCCCTGATTGAGATGTTTTCAGGAGGCGAAGCGCCATTCAAGAAGCATCTTACGCTGGAAATGCAGAGTAAGCTCCAGAATCTGATGAAGGGTTCGGTCGACAACGCACCCAACCCACTCTTAGCCTTAACGGGGGCAAAATCCGCAGGCGCAAACGGGTTTCAGTCTTTCGATATAGGTCCTATCCTTTTCGCCTTCAACAATCCCGACCAGCATGAGCGATACGAAGTGGATGTTGACAGCGACGAACAGCATGGAGACGAAGATAGCATGGCGCTTTCACTCCATCTGGTGCGCAATGGCGTGGAGCGTGAGATCCCCGTGGGTCTCAAAATACTTGCCAAACTTAAGCGGCAGGCCGGTGTCTGGCGGCTGACAGCAGTCAACCTGAGCGCCTCGCTGCCGGTGGGCGATCCCCGAATTCTAGAAAAGTCATGGTGGGGACCGGCGGTTGCGGCTGCGGCTGCCGCAGGCGCGGACGAAGACACTCCCGGCTCTTCGCCGGTTGTGATTGATGAACGCCCCAAGATGAATCCTTTGCGAGCAGTGCGAATGATTGGCATGGCGGAAAACCTGTATGCCCAGATGCATCCCGGATTTGGTTATACGTGCAATCTTTCCAAGCTGGTGAATATTGGCAAAGGGATGGACGAAGAAGGCATGTACAAATTCATGGATGCCGAATTTGCCGGCGGCCTTTATAACGGCTATAGATTTACGCTCACCGGATGCGAGCATGCTCCCGCACGGGCGTTTCGCATTATCGCTGAGCCGGTGGCAGGCCACGGGAAGGCTTATTGCTCTGATAATACGAACAACCTGCGCGCCGCCGACGATGGCCGAGGAACCACCTGCCTTGCAGCCGGAAAGATCGCGCGCAAATAAAACGGAGGAGTAATCTCCTCCGTTCGATCCCTTTCACGCTTTCCAAGGTAACTGCTTAATCAGGACTTCTGCACTTGAAGATGGTTATCTACCGAGAAAACTCCGGGAACACTGTTCGCGCGAATGCGGGCCTCGTTCTTGTCCGCTTCCGAATTCACAACGCCTTCCAGCGTGACATGGCCGCCTTTCACGATAATGTGGATGGGCGGAACTGATCCCATGGAATAGCGGAATAGCCGCTCGTCATTGAAAAGCGAACGCGCCACTTCTCTGCGAATCCGGTCATCGTTCCCTGAAGGGGGCAGAATCTCAATCTGATTGTTCACGCTATCCACGCCTTCAATGTGTTTGACGGTCTTTTCCGCCGAGTCCTTCAGGATTGCGTCTCGCACTTGTCCCATCAGCGTAACTTTGTTGCCGTCTACTTTGTATTGAATGTTGTCAAAAATGGTGAGCTGCGGCAGCATCACTAGTTCGTGATAAACCTCGCGCGAGATTCTGTCCTGCATGCGTTGCGGTCCGGTAACATTTTGCGCCCCGCTGCTAGAATTACCGCCGGCTGGTTCCTGGGCCACACTGACCCCAAACATCCCGATACAAAGTGCACCGACTAACAGAAAACCTGGGATTTTACTCATTGTTTCCTCTTTTCATACTTGCCAGGCATTGCCTTTCTTAATTTCTGATGCACGCACAAACGCTGGTGTTGACTTGTCCCTTTGACATGCGTAAAAGCTGCGTCCTGGTGCTTGATCACGTTGACAGCTAGGGCGATGTTTAGCTTGGTACCTAGGGTGAATCCCTAGTTGTGGCGGTTCATGGCGCACGTAAAATCGTGATCAACTTCCCCCGGCCCAGATCCTCACAATGAAAATGCACGTAGAAAAATGCACAGTACTGTGCGGATTACTGAAGTACCGTTGTCACAAACGGTGAACCCCTTAAGAATGAACAAGTACGCAGGGAAGAAGGCTGTTGATCTGGACTGCCCGCCCGGTGATTTGCGCACGAGGAGAAGCTTACAAATGAAAAAATACTTTACGATCTTTGCGCTGGGAATGATGGCACTTTCCACAGCGGCATTCGCCGGCACCACGGCGACCAATTCCAACACAGTGTCGCCGACTTTGCAGATTTCAGCGACCGTCCAGAGCGCGGTTCAGTTGACGCTTAGCACAGGCACAGCGGCCGTAACGCATTGCGCCGTTACGCCAACAGGCGGCACGCCGGATTACACCATGAACTTTGGCACAGTGGACGCACTGGGCATCAACGCCGGAAACTGCAATAAGTTTGCCCCGACAACTCCGGGAACCACCAACGCCATTTACTGGTCCGATTACAACCTGAACCCGGTGTTCACCAGCCAGACGGCTTCCACCAATACCATCACCGCTCAGGTGACCACAGATTTCGCCGCGCCGAACAATCTTTTTATCGTTCGTGACTCTGCGAACTCCGCCACCGTTCCCGCTGCCGCGACGGACTTTACGGCTGTGAGCACGGCAACGCCTGACACTATCGTGACCAACGCGGCCAGCGGTTCAACCCAGACGCGCTTCATCGGCGTGGCAGTAACGCCAGCCAACGGCGCCGGCGTTACGGGCGCAAAGTCGGCCACGGTTACCTTTACTTTGACAGTCCAGTAGTCTGCGAGCTTCTCTGCCAGTTGCCGCGGTTGCCCTGTCTAGCACTTAGACAATGAGATTTAGAGAGTATGAAGACCTTCGACGCACACACCTCCCCGTCGTCAAGTCCGGCGGGAAGGTGTGTAGTGCGTCGTTTGGACGATCCCTCTCAGCGCTCATCATTCTGGCTATTGCTGCAATTGCATTTACCAAGCCGGTCCAGGCCCAAAACGGTACATTCACTGTTTCGGCGGCTCCCGGTGGAATCGCCCTTGCCGCTGGTGGCGGCGGCACGCTGTCTGGCCAGTTCGGCACCATGAATGCGCTGGGCATCGGAACGCCCGGTGTTGGCGTTACTGTGATCCCTCTGAGTAATGGCGCTCTCTACATCACACACTATCAAATAACTATTTCAGGACTGCCCAACCCTCATCTTGGCGCTGTGACGGCATTTGTGAATTCCAATTTCACGCATCCCGCCGCGCTGATCATGCAGAGTTGCCCCAGCAGCTCAAGCTGCAATGCGTCAGGAAATTTTTCTGCCATGTCGCTGCTTGCCGCCGCGCCGACCACAGTGGTTGCAGCGCCGGGAATCAATAATCAGACCATCACGCTTGGGCTGGGGATTTTTGTTCCGGACAACAACGGCGCTTCATCGTTTACCGGCGTTGATACAGCGCGCATTACGTTGACCGCAACGGACACAACAAACAACAAAAACTTTGCGACCGCGGAAATCCGTCTTGATACGCCAGTGGGTGAGACTGTTCAGAACGCCGTGCGGCTCACTTTAGCGACGGCGACCGGTGGACTCACAGTCACGCCAGGCGCAGATTTTTCCATGAACTTTGGCAACGTCAACGGCCTTGGTTTTGGTCCAGGCGCTGGACTGACTACCGTCGCTGCCCCGGGTGGAGTGATTTATTCCACGCCTTATCTTTTGCAGCCCGCTTTTAGCGCTTTCAGGTCAACCACGGCGACGATCAAGACTTTCGTGAGCACAACTTTTGCGCACCCAGCCATTTTAATCTTGCGCGATGCCGCAGCCAGCGCCGGTCCTTACAACAACATTGGCACGACGGCCGGAACAGCCACACAGATCACTAATACTGCCGCTGATCGCAGTTCGATCACACGATTTTTGGGCCTATTTGTTTCCAACACCAACGGCGCAACGGCTTTTCAAGGAAGCGATTCTGCCACACTCACTTTTACGATGACGGTGCCATAAGCAATGATGACGATGAATCAAAGCCGCGAAATAATGTTCCGCCTGCTTTGTGGGCTAGTTTGCCTGGCTGCTCTGGCAGGACAAGCCAGTGCGCAATCACTGGGATTGGCTCCGGCCCAGGTGGTGGAAACTTTTAAGCCGGGTGTGCCTTTCCAGTTTGATCTTTCCACCGTGAATTCCGGTGACACGGCGGTGGACATGCACGTTGAGATCACCGATTTCTGGTACGACGAGAAGAACGAGAAAGTCTTTTCCTCGCCCGGAACCTCGCCGCGCTCCGCTGCCAACTGGATACAGTTTGTGCCCGATCACTTTGAAGTGGGCCCGCACGGCACACAGAAGATGAAAGCCATTGTTACCCCGCCATCCGATGCGAAGGGCGGCTACTACGCGGTGCTGTTTGTGACATCCAAGCCGCAGCTTTCATTTCCCAAGAGCGACGGCAAAGGCGTTTTCACCAGTATGCGCATTGGCTGCCTGGTGCTGCTGCGCGCGGAAAACACCGGCGAATACAAGATCGAGCTGAGCAATGAAAAAGTGACTCCGCCGACGGATGCGCATGGGCTGGGCGTGGATTTTGATCTCTTGAATGCCAGCAACACGCATGTGTTTCCAGTGGCGCGCGTCGCCGTGCTGGATGCCAGCCGCAAGCTGGTGGCAAAAGCTGAAAGCGAAGAAAAGCGTTTTCTTCCCGGGCAAAAAAATTCCATGCACGTGGAGTGGGCAGGGAAGTTGCCCGCTGGAAATTACACGGCCGTGCTCACCGTGGCATACGGTGAAGACCGAATTGAGACGCAACAGATTCCATTCAACGTAACAGAGTAGGTATTGAGATTTTGAAGCGGCAATGGCACATCACGGCAATGGCAGCAGTACTGAGCAGCCTGCTGTTGTTGTGTGCGTTCGTTCCGGCCGCTACGGCGCAATCCGTTGATGGAAACGGTGTGCCTTCATTGGTTGAAGTCTATTGGCAGTGGTCACGCACGATCACAATGCCCGAGCTGACCAACATGATTGTGCTCGACCAGGAAGTTGCGCGGGTGGAAAGCACTGGTGACGGCATTCAGATTTTTGGCCTGGCGCGCGGCGAGACGGTAGTGCTCGGCTACTTGAATGACAAGCCGGTAAGCATTCGCGTGCGAGTTGTTCCGCGTCCGCAGGTTACGATTTCACCGGCACAGCTTCGCCGCCAGGGTGAGATGGCACAGGGGAGCTTTGGTTCGGGCGTGCAGATTGCCAATGCGGGCGGTCAGACAACGACTGCCGTCGTCAATGACTTTAACTGGACGCAGCTGGCCGGAAGCCAGGGACGACTGACCGTCTCAACGCAGGTTGAAGACAACGATATTCAGGGCGGCCACGCTTTCAACATCCGGCACGGAAGCATTGCCTACCGCAGCCCCGGTATAGACATAAGCCTGCTCGACAATCTGGTGAGCCTTACTGACAACGGATATGAGCGCCACCTGAGTCCATTCACTTACTCGGATTCGGTGGAACTGCGCGGCGCAGGCGTGACTGTTCGCCATGGCGAAAATCAGTACATGTTTTTTGGCGGCTCAACCATTCCGTTTTACTTTCTCACGCTGGGCTCCACGCGCGATATCGGCGGCTTTTCTTTCCAACGCAAGCAGACCAAGAAACTCAATCTGTTTGCCACCACGAGCTATATCAATTCTCCTGTCGATTTCCTGAATCCGACCGGCGGACGGCAGGATGACTGGATGCAGACTGGTGGGTTTAACTACCAGGCCAGTGACAAATGGAATTTCCAGTCCACAGGCGGTGTGAGCACTCATGGCGGCATGGGACGCGGAGAAGTCGATTACATCAGCCATCGCTTTACGTTCTTTGCCGCTGGAGGCGCGTCGTCGCTGTTGTTTCCGCTCAACCGGGTGCAGTCATTGTTTTCGGGCACAACTTCAGCCAAGGCGGGACTCACGCTGAGCACTGGCGAGCGCTTCAGCGAATCTGTCTATTACCAGCACACCATCACACAGCCTTTCGGCAACATACTGCACGCGGGCAGTTCGGATTATCTATCTCCCGCAGTCTCATGGCGCATCAATCCCAAAGATGATGTCAGCTTAAGCTATACGTTTAGCCACAATGATGGCGGCTTTGCAAACCAATCCACCGACGGAAACCGCTTTGATACCAACTGGCATCATCAGATTGCGCCACGCATTTCCAACGCCGCCCAGTTTACTGTCGGCTCCGTACAGGACCCATTGCAGCTCAGCTCAGAAGATGAGTTTGCCCTGCGCGATAACGTTACCTTCCTGATCAAGAGTGGAAGCATGACGGTGGGCTTTGAGCATGATCGCCGCAATCCGTCGCTGGTAAAGAAGCTGGGATCTGAGTTGGAGCTGCTGTCTCCGGCGTTGCAACAGTTGTTCCTGCAGGACCCGATTTCCTTTGTGCAATCGAACGATGTGCCGCCAGAGGTCAAGGCGCTGCTGGACTCGCAGGTGCCGATCAATACGTCGATTTCCGCATCCGCACAGATGCGCTTTGGCAAGAAGCTCAGCCTCAATCCTAACTTTGCTTTTGCCCGCGCCTCCAACGGCAAGACCGATTCCTGGACGCCATACGTTGGATACTCACTGGCATATCAAGTGCGGCCATCGCTTGATTTCAACTCAGGGCTAACGAACATTTGGGTGCTGGGCAATACGGCGAACACGGTCCAGCGGACCACGCTGATGTATTTTGGTTTTACCAAGCGCTTCAGCGCCATGCCGGGCGCGCTCATTCCCACGCGCCATGCCGGACGGTTGATCGAAGGGCGCGTTTTCCGCGATAACAACGTGAATGGCACGTTTAACTTTGGCGAACAAGGACTGGTCGGATTGCGTGTGCGGCTGGATGACGGCGAAGTCGCGGAAACCGATGAGCAGGGCCGGTACAAATTTACTGACGTGAGCCAGGGCGAGCACATGGTGTCATTGTCACTGACTCAGTTTGCCGAGCCGGTGCGCATGACCACTAAAAATCAGGCGTCTGTCGATTTGATCCGGCAGAAGATCGGCATGGTGAATTTTGGCGTCGTTGATTTTGCCCAGGTCACCGGAAGCGTCTTCAACGATCTGAACCTCGACGGCAACCGAACGCCGGATGCGAAAGGACTGGCTGGCGTACACCTGACCCTGGATGATGGCAAGACGCATCGCAACATCGTTGCCCAGGATACGGGCGATTTTGAAGTCGATGACGTGCCTCCGGGCGATTATCGCATCACCGTGGATGCGAGCACATTGCCGGCAAACTATTCACTACCGGAAGACACTTTCACTCTGCATGTGACGCCGATTTCGACCGCCGTGGAAAATATTCCGGCACGGGCGATGCGGTCGATTGCTGGCAGAGTGTTTGTAAAAGTTCTGGCGGAGTCAGCGGCCCAGCCGGCAGACTCCGGTAAGTTGAAGATCGGCGGCATGCCTCCCGGATCGGTGCGCAGCCAGCGCGGCGGACAGGTAGGTGGACGCGTAAGCCAAACGGGACGCGGCCAGGCACAGGGGACTACCGGAACTTCTACGGGTGGAGATTACAACCTTGTCCCAATCGCCGGTGTTCAGATCACGGCAGGGCACGGCATTGCCAAGACCGATGAAAATGGAAACTTCTTGCTGCGCGATCTGCCTGCAGGAGAACTCACGGTGACACTGGCCCCAGTAAAGGATTTACCGCCGGGGATGAAAGTCCCTGTTGGCCAGGTAAAAATGCCGCCAGAGCCAATCCAGGTGCAGGGCGCGACGATTGTGATCAGCAATCCGGACCTGGCGCCTTATCTGGTGGATGCGCCAAAGCAGTAATCCCATCCTGCCGCTCTTATTTTTTTCCGTGAAACAAGAAGAAAAGTTCTATTAGCAGGATCAGCACGACGATAAATTCCAGCAGGAAGGCGCGCGCCTGATGGAATTCTTCAATCATGAAATCATAGAGTTCGTCAGCGGTGTGGAGCTTTTCCTGCACCAGGGCCTGGTAGTCGGTAACGCCAATTTTGCCGGCGCAAAGCTTATAGACGCGGGCAAAAAACATGTCGCCGACAAATTTAAGCGCGTTGTTGGTGCGCTCCGTCAGTTCGGTCACATCCACCAGCATTGTGCGTAGCCGAGCGGCAGCGGAGCGCATGCGCCATCCATAGAACAGGCCCTTGCGGGTTTCCACAATGTCATACACGCGCTCAAGTTCGCGGGTGAGAATCTCGTCATAATGGCGGAACTGCAGTAGCTGTGAGTTGGCATATTCCAGCAGCGTGATCGTGGGCTCGGCGCCGGCGGGAGTATCGAACACAAAAGCCGCATTCCAGCCGGCAACAATAAGGTCATTGGGGTAATACGACATATATCCCTGGAGCACTTCGGTGCGCTCCTGGTCAGCCAGCGGCGTAAGCTCTCCGCGGACGATCTGGCTGATTTCTTTGCCATGCTCCTGTAGAAGCGCTGCGCCATTCGTTGTCCCGGCGACGGAATGCAGATGAATTACGGCGTAGTCCTCACTGAGCCAATTTGTATAGGGCTTTACCAGTGCCGCGCCGATTGTCTTCAGGCGTTCACGGATCGTGTTACGGCAAAGCTCGTCGAAAATTGTGCCTGAAATCCAGCTTCCGGCGAGTTGCTGAAGTTCTTCCCATGAACCGGAAAAGGCGAAGCGCAGAAGCACGCTGACAACACCGTAATCGTAATACTGGAGCGTGACGTCAAAGCGCTGGCCGGTGGAAAGAGACAGGGGTGGCAGAGGCTCGATGACCGGAGGCCGTTCGAAACGGACGTGTGCCGGTGTCGATGACTTGAATGCGGGTGCAAGCCGAGTGCCGCCCGTGATGGGAGGAAGATCAGAGAGCCTGATTTCCTCAGCAATGTCGTACAGATTTAAAACGACGATGGAGCCCTGAAGGTCGGCCATGCTTCCATCCTGACTTGTAGGACTGTCTCAACAGATAGTGTACCTGCCAGATGGATTGAGTAAATGGCGCAGCTCTATTTCGGCACGACCGTGATGGCCCATACCGGCTCTTGTCGGAGTGAGTTTCCGGAGTCCACCAGCATGGGACGTATTTCTTCTGTGACTGAAAATTCTTCATGCCGAGGATTCAGGTTGTAGGACACGGCGTCGCCGTCCTGCCGTCCATCTTTATCCTTGTCCTTATCGTCATCTCTGTCACGATGATGCACGCGTACAGCGGGAACTACTTTTACATCAATGCGCAGGTTGGATTGCGCTCCGTTGCTGTGGATTCGAGCTGTTTGTGAGGACAAGGGAATGCTCAAGGACGCGGCGAGTATTGCGCATCCGATCCTGAGCGCCTGCATGCGGGGGAAAGTGCAAATAAACATGCGCATAATCTTCCTTCCACTCTGATTGCTGCGGACGGAACGGCGTTGTGTCTGGCTTTACATTTTTAAGCCTTCGAAGCCAAATCTCACCGCTGATAAAAAACTGATCACACTGATTTACACAGATCAAGAAAGTTCAATAAAACCCCTTGAATTTGTAAACCGTGTCATCGCCGTTCATCCGTGGCAAGGTTTGCTTTCTGTGCAAAGCAGAAGGCGCCTAATGATAGCTAAACCTCGGGTTCCCGTCACCCGAGAGGAACTTTTTCCAGCCAATGAGCGATCTCCACGTTCCAGCCCAGCTTGGTGGTAATGGCCTGTTTAAGCCGGTTGGCCGCTTCGGATTCGCCGTGGACCAGAAAAGTTTTCTTTGGGGGCGCTTTGAACGTCCGCAGCCAGCCAAGCAGCTCTTCAGTATCGGCGTGGTCACTGAATTGTTCCAGCGCGGCCACCTGGGCGCGGATGGGAACGGCTTCAGAAAAAATCCGCACGGACTTTGCTCCGCTCTTGATGATCTCGCCGCGCGTGCCGGGCGCTTGAAATCCAATGAACAGCACCTGGTTGCGCGGATCGGGCAAACGCAACAGCAGATGGTGGAGGATGCGTCCGCCGGTCACCATGCCGCTGGAAGAAACGATGATGCAGGGATAGCGCATGTCATTGATCTTGCGCGAATCTTCCTGCTTGGGAGCAAAGTGGAAACCCGCCCAGTTCAGCGGCGAGCCGTATTTCCGGACAAGCTGTTTCGCATCTTCGTTGAATTCCTCAGCGTATTTCATGAAGATTTCGACAGCTTTAATGGCCATGGGACTGTCAACGAACACGGGCACCCGGGGAATCTGGTTGGATTCCATAAGTTCCTTGAGCAGAAACAAAAATTTCTGTGTGCGCTCTACGGCGAAAGCCGGAACGATGACGGAACCGCCGCGCTGCACAGTCTGGGAAATGATTTGTGCCAGCTCTGGGCGTACATCGTCATGCGGATGTGCGCGATTGCCATAGGTGGATTCCATGACCAGGATTTCCGGGTCTTCATTTGGTTCCGGTCCGGCGTGGACGACGCGGCCAGGAGCGCTGGGCTTCATGGGGACCCGGCCAATATCTCCGGTGAAGAGGAGCTTGCGCGGTTTGGCTCGATCACCCAGGAAAAGCTCAACCATGGCGGAGCCAAGAATGTGCCCAGCGTGGACAAACCGAAATGCAATCTTTGGACCCAGTTGCGTGATTTGCCTAAAGGAAACGGGACGGAACAAATGCATGCAATCTTCAGCTTCCTGCAATGTGTAGAGAGGCAGGGCAGGATGGTGCTTAGAAGATTTTTTCTGATTGTGAAAGCGCGCTTCTTCCTCTTGCAGATGTCCGGAGTCAGTCAATATGACGGAACACAGATCGATAGTGGGAGGCGTGGCATAAATTGGGCCGTTGAACCCCTCTTTGGCCAGCCGCGGAATCCAGCCGCAGTGATCGAGATGAGCATGTGTAAGAATTACGGCGTCGATGTCGCGGGCTGGAACGGGAGTATCTTCCCAGTTGCGCAACCGCCATTCCTTCTGCCCCTGAAAAAGACCGCAGTCAACAAGCACCTGCATGCCCGGCTGATGGGAAGAATCGTCGCGGGTGTTGATGAGGTGCTTGGATCCGGTAACGGTTCCGGCAGCGCCCAGAAATTGAAGATAAGCCACAGTCCGTCCTTTAGCAGTAGCTATTGCGAAGCGAACCATTTCACAGGAAAGCGCCGCTCAGCGTGCGCTGACGAATGGGTTCTCAATGAGAATACCCGCGATCATTTGTCCCGCGTTCAGATCTTCAGACAGGATCCGGACGGCGCCACTCTTGAGAGCGGAGGCGACAATCAGAGCGTCCCAGAATCCGATCTTGGACGCATCCTCGATCTGGAATGCCATAGAAATTTCAGCAGGTGTGGTATCCACGCACCAAACTGCGTAGTTGTTCACGACCGTGCGGGCCGAGTCTTTGGAGATGGGATTCGGAATTTTTCGCGTAACGTTGACGTAGAATTCCTGGAGCACCTGCGTGCTCAAGACACCAGTCCGTTCACTCCAGAGGTCACGCAGAACACTCTTCGCAGCCTCGTGCCTGGCTTTGGCATCAACATCGTGCGCATAAATCAACACATTTGTGTCGACAAATGTCCTATCGTTCATGCAGTTCGTCCCGATCCGCTTGAATTACACCACCCAGATGAAAGCCGTGATCGAGAAACGCCAACGCCTGGCGTTCGGCACGCTCGTATGCTTCATCGTTACTTACGAGAAATTCGATTTCCTGGGCCAGGAGCCCACTGATCGAAGTCTCACGCCGGGCGGCGAGAATCTTCGCTTTTTTGAGCACTTTCCGGCTCAAACTTATGGTTACATTTTGTTTCCCGCCGTCTCGCGAAGCTGCCACAAGTGGCCTCCATTCCAATTTATCACGTATCTTACGTGTAGCACGTATGGTGCGTATCGTCAAGATTCGGCAGTAGGCTTTGAATATACGTCCCAATGAGTCGCTTCAGAATCAACCATATGCGCAATATGACGAACTATATCTACGCACTCGGAATTTTAGTGCGATTCTAAGCGCAACTGCCGGGTAATTCTCCTGGTGGTGTCTCACAAACACCTTTACAAAGAGTTGGCCCCGATACTCGCTCGCCCAAAAGATTATTCCACGCAGCCGAGGGCGACTGCGGTCCACAATGATTTGTCTATTGCATGCATTGTCGAGTTATTTCAGAGACACCACACTAGCGGATCTTGAAAGTGTGCCAGCACCAGCGCGCCCTCTTTATACGGTTTAGTCCCGATTAAGGAATTATTTTAGGAACTTTAGCGCATCCCTGAGCGTTCTAAAGGGTGTTCGATTCCGAACAGCCGATTGCGTTAGCGAACACCCAAAGAGGCCACTGGGAAGCATTGATCTTCTATTTTGCTTAATGTTTTTAATGGGTTATGAGAAGATGTCATTTCGGCACAATACGTGCCATTATTTACGTGCCACGCTTTTTGGGCACGAGAAAAGCAACCAAACTTCGGCGACCGGCGCCGCTGCCCGTGGATAAGGAGTGGGTATGCGTGAAGTTAAGAAAGCAGGCTTTGCCCTCTGTCTGGGAATGGTTCTGTTGATTCTTACTGGTTTTGGGCCTAAGCGCGGCACCACCGTTTCCGCCGGTGGGGAGACCGATGCTTTTGCGCGCCACGTTGCCCTGCTTCGATCAGGCAAGCCGCAGCAGAAAGCAGCCGCTGCATACTGGCTGGGGCAACAGAAGTCGGCGGCGGCGGGCGCGGTTGATTCGCTCCTGGAATTTCTGGGTGACGCCACTGAAGTTGACGCCAAGCAGTACCGCCAGCGTCCGCTGGAAAAGATGACTCTGGGCGAGGAAGTGGCCGCAGCCCTGGTCAACATTGGCCATCCTTCGATTGAACCGCTGATCCGGGTGCTGAAAAATTCTCCGCAAGCCGAGGCGCGCAAGAATGCCGCCTGGGCCCTGGGCGCGCTGCACGACACCGGCGCCACCAGCAGCGAGATCTAGAGAAGCACTTTCAAACCACTTAAGGGAGCAAGACGCGACAAGTGTGTCAATTGGGACTGTGAGCTGAGAGGGAAAATTACAACGCAGCGTTCAGCTTTCAGCCGTTTTATTTTTCAACGTTGATTCAGTTAGCTGGTGATTGCATGGGAACTTTTTTTCAAGACCTTCGATATGCCTTACGCATGCTGCGCAAGAATCCCGCGTACACCGCGGTTGCGATAATAACGCTGGCGCTTGGCATTGGCGCGAACACGGCCATCTTCAGCCTGGAAAATGCCGTCATGCTGAAGATGCTGCCGGTAAAGAATCCCGCAGAGCTGGTGGTTGTGGGCGATCCCACGGACGTTCACGGGCGGCACATGGGCGATCCCCAAGTAACCTCGTTTTCTTATCCGCTTTACCGGGACATACGTGATGGAAACAGTGTGTTTACCGCGATGCTTGCTTCTGGCGAGGTGCATCGTCTGCGCATCACTGGAGATTCCATTGGCGAAATTTCCGGCAACACCACTGGGGTATTGGTGAGCGGCAATTACTTTGCGGTGCTGGGCGTGAATGCGCTTTACGGACACGTGATTACACCGGATGACGATTCTGCTCCGGGCGCTCATCCGGTAACGGTAGTGAGCTACGGCTTCTGGAAAAACAAATTGGGCGAGAATCCCAATATTGTTGGTCAGACGCTACGCATCAACAACTATCCCTTTACCGTGATAGGCGTTGCGCCGCCGGGATTCTACGGCGACACGGTGGGCGACGCACAAGATTTGTGGGTCCCCGTGACAATGCAGGAGCAAGTGATTAACGGCCGCAAATGGCTGGAAGACTACAACGCGAGCTGGCTGCACGTGATCGCCCGCCTGAAGCCCGGAGTGACGGTGGAGAAAGCCGCGGCGAACGTGAACCTGGTGGTCCAGCAGTTGGTCAGCGGGCCGCTTAAAGCAAAACTTTCCAAGGACGATCTGGATAATCTGAAGGCAGACAAGGTCCCGGTGAGCGCGGGCGGAGGCGGCTTTTCTGATCTGCGTGGCGATTTCCAGCAACCGCTTTTGCTGCTGATGATTATTGTGGCGCTGGTCCTGGTAATTGCGTGCGTCAACGTGGCAAACCTGCTGCTGGCGCGAGCTTCCTCACGCAGGAAGGAATTCGCCGTAAGAGTGGCGATTGGCGCCGCTCCGGGCCGAATCGTCCGCCAGCTTTTGACGGAAAGCATTCTTCTGGCTTTTGCGGGTGGAGCGCTAGGATTCCTGCTTGCGCGCTGGGGCACAGACGCGCTGCTAAAACTAAGCGGAAACAAAGATCTGGAAGCTTCACCCGATCTGCGGGTATTTGTTTTTACCGCCGTGGTGTGTCTGCTTACCGGCGTGCTGTTTGGCCTGATACCCGCGCTGCGTTCACGCCGTGTGGCGGCGGCCCTTACGCTGAAATCCGGATCGCAAAATGGAAGCAGCGCCAATGCCGGCTGGAACTGGGGAAAATTGCTGGTGACAGGGCAGGTAGCCGTGTCACTACTGGTGCTGTTTGTAGCCGGGCTGCTGGTACACAGCCTGCAAAATATTCGCAACGTTGACCTGGGCTACAACCGTGAACATTTGCTGGTGGTGTCTACAGATCCATTGGCCGCGGGTTATGACAAAGTGAGGATTGCGAGCTTTGCCAATGAGCTGGCGGAGAAGATTGGCAGCCTGCCCGGAGTTCGTGCGGTGACGAGTTCCAAGAATGGGCTCTTCAGCGGGAGCGAATCAGGAAACAGTATCAAAGTGGAAGGTTACAGCTCAAAGAATGACGCTGATTTGCAGGCCGCGTTTGACGAGGTGGCCCCGAACTATTTCCTCGGTGTAGGAATCCCAATGCTTCTGGGGCGCGATATTGGATTGCAGGACACAGCGACTTCACCGAGAGTGGCCGTGATCAATGAGACGATGGCTAAGTTCTATTTTGGACAGGCGAATCCCATTGGCAGAAAATTTATTGTTGATGATCAGGAATCCAAAGGGCCGGTGGAGATAGTTGGAGTGGCGCGGGATGCCCGTGACCACAAGCTTAAGGGTAGTATTGATCGAAGGTTCTACCTGCCGCTTTCGCAATCGATTGGGCAGATTCCCGTAGTGAATTTTGTGGTAAGGACAGTGGGAAATCCTGTTGCTGTGGCCGAGGCCGTACGCAAACAGATTAAGAGTCTGGACGCAAACATTCCCGTGAATAATATTCGCTCACTCAATGAATTGACGGAGCGAGCTATTAGCGACCAGGTCCTGATTGCGCGACTCTCCAGTGTTTTTGCGGGTCTTGCGCTGCTTTTAGCGGCGATAGGGTTGTACGGAATCCTTTCATATTCAGTAGCGGGACGCACCCGCGAGATTGGCGTGCGCATGGCGCTGGGCGCGCAACGCGGCAGCGTGCTGAAAATGATTTTGCAGGAAGCAGGAAAGCTTGTGCTGCTGGGAGTGGTGATTGGAGTACCCGCAGCGATATTGGCGAGCAGACTTTTTTCGTCGATGCTGTTTGGGCTGAAAGGGACCGATCCGGTTTCCATGCTGCTGGTGCTTGCGGTGCTTCTGGCGATCACCTTGCTGGCGAGCTACATTCCGGCGCGGCGAGCGACGAAAGTGGATCCGATGATCGCGTTGCGATACGAATAGCATGGGAACTCTCTTTCAAGACTTTCGCTACGGCCTGCGCATGCTGCGGAAGAACCCCGGCTTTGCGGCCGTTGCCGTGCTTACGCTGGCGCTGGGCATCGGCGCGAATTCAGCCATCTTTACCGTGGTGAATGCCGTCCTGTTGCAGCCGCTGCCATATCCTGAGCCGGATCGGCTGGTTTACCTAGTAGAAGGGGACGGGGGCAGCCTTGGATATCCGAATTACCTGGATTGGGCCGCACAGAATAAAGTCTTCGAAAACATCGGCGCCATCCAGCCCGCCTCTTTTGTTCTTACCGGACACGAGGAGGCGGAACTGGTTCCGGGAAGTTATGTGGCGGAAGGTTTTTTCCCCACTCTGCGCGTCAAGCCAGTAATTGGCCGTGGTTTTGTGTCTGCGGATGATCAGCCTTCAGCTACTCCGGTTACGTTGGTCAGCTACAAATTCTGGCAGCAACGACTCGGTGGCGATCCGAGCGTATTAAGCCAAGTCATTAATCTGGATGAACGCGCCTATCACGTTGTTGGCGTGATGCCAGCGGGTTTTCAGGTTCCTCGTGATGATTCTGCCGAAATCTTCGTTCCGATAGGCTTGACCGCTAATACCCGCGAAAAGCAGGACCGCGCTAAGCATGATGGCGTTCATGCCATTGCACGACTCAAGGCAGGCGTAACCATGGAACAAGCCCAGTCTGATTTTGATTTGATCTCCGCGCGGTTGGCCAGGGCATATCCGGAAGTGGATTACCCAAAGCAGGCCAATGTCTGGTCTCTTTACGATGAGATCACCTGGAGAGTGCATGACTGGCTTTTAATCCTGCTTGCTGCCGTCGGACTGGTCTTGTTGATTGCTTGTGCGAATGTCGCGAACCTATTACTGGCAAGAGCGACCGCCCGGCAAAGTGAAATGGCAATCCGTCTGTCACTGGGTGCGCCGCGGTCGCGGCTTTTCCGTCAGATGCTGACGGAAAGCGTTCTGCTTGGAATCTCTGGAGGCGCTCTGGGACTGCTCTTGGCGTCAGCGGGCGTCCACGCACTTCTGCGGCTGGCGCCGGAGACGCTGGTTCGTCTGCCGGAAATTCATCTCAGCGCGCTAGTTGTCGGGTTCACCTTATTAGTATCGATTCTTACGGGGATTGGTTTTGGTCTGGCCCCAGCATGGCACATCGCATACTTTCGCGGAGCCTTGCAGAATGGAGTCCAGAAAACCGTCAGCACCGGACGACAACGCATCAAAAATATGCTGGTGGTTGCGGAACTGGCGATTTCTCTGGTGCTGCTGGTGGGCGCCGGCCTGTTGGTGCAAAGCTTTGTCCGTATGATCAGGCAGGAAACAGGATTCGATCACCGCAACCTGATCACCGCAGGAATCCAACTTCCGCTGAACAAGTACAAGACGCAGCCCGATCTTGATGTCTTTTTTGACACACTGGTGGAAAAGCTGAATGCGACTCCGGGTATTGAGTCATCTGCTGTGAATATGCCACTGGAATTTTCTGGGGACAGTTGGGGTTACAGTTTCATGGTGGATGGCGACCCAATTCCTGGTCCCAGTCAGGAGAATAACACCCGTCTGCACTACGTGACGCCTGACTATCTGCGCACAATGAAAATCCCTCTTGTACAGGGCAGAAACTTTACACTGGCGGATAATGACAGCAGCGCGCCTGTGGCATTAGTGAGCCGGTCCTTTGTTCATGTCTGGCTGCACGACAAGGATCCCATTGGGAGGCGGTTGAGGCTAGGAAAAGCTCGAGATCTGGCGAATGAACAGAATCCGTGGTTCACCATTATCGGCATTGTCAATGACGTAAGGCACTACGGATCGCCTTGGCTTCAGGGCGAAGTGCTTATCCCCTTTGATCAGCACCAGCGTTATCACGTTCCGATTACACAACGCTATCTGGTGATCCGCAGCAAGGGCGATGCTGCGGTTGCGGTGCAGCAATTGCGCAGGTTGGTGGCCAGCATGGACAACAGCCTGCCGCTCAATAGTGTTGCCACCATGGACCAGTTGATCTCGCGCTCCATGACTTCAGAACGGACGCTGATGTTTCTTATTACCACGTTTGCCGTGTTGGCGCTGATGCTGGCGGCAATTGGAATCTATGGCGTGCTTTCATACTGGGTAAACCAGCGCACCAGAGAGATTGGCATTCGTCTGGCGCTGGGCGCGGACCAGAAAAATATCCTCACGGTGGTCCTGCGGGAAGGCATCAAGCTTACGTTGATCGGGCTTGTGATCGGCGTGCCGCTGGCCATAGGGCTGACGAACCTGCTGCCGAACGTGTTATATGGAGTGGGGCGGCATGATCCAGCGACGTTCGTTGTGATCGCGCTGATCCTGGGCTCTGTTGCGACGCTGGCTTGCTATATTCCAGCGCGACGAGCGGCAAAAGTGGATCCGATGATCGCATTGCGGCATGAGTAGGCAACGTGGCATTGAGCAGAGTGGCGGCTTGGCGGTCATGAGAAAATGAAAGAAGAGTCTTCAAAGGTTCGATAAAGGACACATGATTCAACTTCGCAACGTAGAAAAAACGATCAAGAGCCCGGCCGGGACGGTGTGGCTGCTGCGGCGCATCAATATCGACATAAAAGAGGGAGAGTTTGTGACCATTATGGGCCCTTCCGGCGCGGGAAAGACCACGCTGCTGAGCATTGTTGGCATGCTGGACGACGGTTGGGCCGGCGAATACGTTTTTGCCGAGCAGTTGGTGCATAAGCTGGATCGCAAGAGACGGGCGGAGTTGAACCGCAGGTTTGTTGGCTTTGTCTTCCAGAGTTATCACCTGCTGGACAACCTGACAGTGCAGGAAAATATTGATGTGCCGCTTTCTTACCGGGATATTCCGCGGGCGCAGCGTGCTTCAATGGTGGCGGACATTCTGGACCGTTTTCAGATCGTCGGCAAAAAAGATTTGTATCCAAACCAGCTTTCCGGCGGACAGCAGCAGTTGGTAGGCGTAGCGCGCGCCGTAGCGGGAAATCCAAAACTGATTCTGGCCGACGAGCCGACGGGCAACCTGCATTCCGGACAGGCCAAAGAGATCATGGAGCTGTTCAGAAAGTTGAACGAGCAGGGAACTACGATTATTCAAGTTACGCATTCGGAAGCGAACGCGGCCTTTGGGAATCGTATTATTCAGCTTAAAGATGGATGGATTGTGGAAGATTCCGCTGTGCATCCAGGTAGCGCGACGGCCTAAGCGGAATCGATCAAGCAGTGAAGTTTTGAAAGCAGGAGAAGTTTGGTGTCGACTAAAACGCAGGAATTCGTGAGCACCACAGCGACCAGGTCTGAGCCAGTCCGCATTTTGATTGCAGACGATCAGGCGGACGTCCGTGAAGCGCTGCGTTTGTTGCTGAAGGCTGAAGGGTTCTCGACGGAGACGGTCAACAGTCCGGCTTCCGCGCTGGAAGCGGTGCAGAGCAACGAATTCGACATTATGCTGATGGACCTGAACTACCAAAGGGACACCACCTCTGGACAGGAAGGGATCGATCTGCTTACTCGCGTGCAACAGGCGGACAGCAAACTTCCAATCGTGGTGATGACAGCGTGGGGAAGCGTTGAGCTGGCCGTGGAAGCGATGCGGCGCGGCGCGCGCGATTTCATCCAAAAGCCCTGGGACAACCACCGGCTGCTGAGCATTATTCGCACACAGGTAGATTTGTATCGCATCATGCGGCGCGCAGAACGGTTGGAAGCGGAAAACAGTTTGCTGCGCGCGCAGAACCGTCCGGTATTCATTGCGGAATCGAAAGCGATGGAGCCGCTGTTGACGCTGCTGAGCCGCATTGGGCCAAGCGATGCCAACGTCCTGATCACCGGCGAGCACGGAACCGGCAAAGAAGTTGTGGCGCAGACGCTACATGCGCTTTCTTCGCGCAGCGGACGGCCGATGATTACCGTCAACACGGGCGGCCTGCCGGAAGGCACGTTTGAAAGCGAGCTGTTTGGCCACGTGAAGGGCGCGTTTACTGACGCGCGCGCAGATCGAGTCGGCCGCTTTGAACTGGCGGATCGCGGCACGCTATTTCTCGACGAAATTGCCAACGTCCCGATGAAACAGCAAGCCAAGCTGCTGCGCGTGCTGGAAACCGGCGAGATGGAGCGCGTTGGTTCGTCGAAGACGCATAAAGTCGATGTCCGCGTGATTTCCGCCACCAACGCTGACCTGAAACTGGAAAGCGCTGAAGGGCGCTTCCGTCCGGATTTGCTTTTCCGTCTCAACACGGTTGAGCTGCCTATTCCTCCGCTGCGCGAACGCAAAGAAGATATTCCGCTGCTGGCGGCGCATTTCCTTAAGCTGTATGCGCAGCGATATCGCAAGCCGGTGAAGGGATTCGATCCTTCAGCGTTGCAAAAAATGCTGGACCATCCATGGCCAGGAAACGTGAGAGAGCTGGACCATTCGATCGAACGCGCCGTTTTAATGAGCACCAGCGATCACATTCAGGGAGTCGATCTGGGCCTGGAAACCGACAAAGCCGTTACCGGACGCATTGAAGAGCTGAGCCTGGAAGAAGTCGAAAACCTGCTGATCAAGAAGGCCCTGGCACGCCATTCAGGTAATATCAGCCATGCGGCAGACGCGCTCGGCTTGAGCCGAAGCGCGCTTTATCGCCGCATGCAAAAGTATGGCGTCTGATCCGCAATCCCAACAACCCGTCCGCACTCTCGCCGTAAAACCGGAAACACGGATCAAGCTGAATTTTGACACGCGCATCCTTCTGATGACCCTCCTCATCAGCCTGCCCGGCGCCGTTGTCGCCGAACTCTTTCTCTGGCTGGGCCACCACTCGCTGGAACTCAAGTGGACCGTCACGCTGTTTATCGGGATGGCGTGGATGATCGGCAGCTCGATGCTGCATGGCCAGATCATCCGCCCGCTGCAAACGCTTTCAAACATGGTGGCCGCCATCCGCGAAGAAGATTTTTCTTTTCGCCTGCGCGGCGGCGGGCGTGAAGACTCGCTGGCCGACCTGATCTATGAAATCAACTCGCTGGCTATGCGGCTGCAACAACAAAAAGTAAGCGCGCTTGAGGCCACAGCGCTGCTCAAAAAAGTAATGATGGAGATCGACGTCGCGGTCTTCACCTTCGATCAGCAACAGCGGCTGCGCATCGTCAACCGCGCCGGCGAGCAGCTTATGGGACGCATCGCTCCACGCATGCTCGGCCTTACCGCGGAAGAAGTTGGGCTAAAAGAATTTCTGCAATCGCCCGGCCCGCAGACGGTGCAGATGACGTTTCCCGGCAAGCATGGCCGATGGGCGATCAGCCACACAGAGTTCCGCGAGAACGGCGTACCGCATCAACTGCTCATCATCTCCGATCTCAGCCGCGCCCTGCGTGAAGAAGAGCGCCAGGCCTGGCAGCGCCTCATCCGAGTGCTGGGCCATGAGCTCAACAATTCGCTGGCGCCAATCAAGTCCATTGCCGGAACGCTGGGCTCGCTCACCGCGCGCGCCGCCCTGCCAGAAGACGTTGCCCAGGACATGAACCAGGGCCTGCGCGTGATTGAAAACCGCGTTGAATCGCTCAATCGATTCATGCAGGCTTACACGCGGCTGGCCCGCATGCCTGCGCCCACGCGCTCCCGCATCGATATCGGCCCTCTGGTGCAGCGCGCCGCATCGCTTGAGCGCCGCCTTCCTGTCACGACGCTCAGCGGCCCGCCCATCACCATTGAAGCCGACCCTGACCAGATTGAGCAGGTGCTGATCAACCTGATCCGCAACGCCGTCGACGCCTCGCTTGATCCCACGCTTAAACATCCCGGCACCGTGGAAGTGGGCTGGCGCACCAACGCGCGCAGCGTTGAAGTCTTCATCCGAGACCAGGGCCCCGGCCTGCTCAACAGCGACAATCTTTTTGTTCCATTCTTCACCACCAAGCACGGCGGCAGCGGCATCGGTCTGATCCTGAGCCGCCAGATCGCAGAAGCCCACGGCGGCGTTCTGCAGCTCGCCAACCGCTCTGACCGGACAGGCTGTGAAGCCGTGCTGGCGTTGCCGATCACGTATGACGGGACGGGCGGGTAGGAATGTTTCACTGGCGGACGCGAAGAAACCAAGAGAGTTTTACCGCGGATCGACGCGGATAAGCGCGGATTGAAGCAATGCTTCAAAATGCCAACTAGAGTTTAGAACAGCCGGAAAGCAACCTTTCAGAGCGCCCTTTCTGGTAATTTCCATGTAGCCGACAACTCCCCGTAACCTCATACAAGCCGTTTATCGGTACAAATTGTGCGCCGTTGACACTGTCGTCTTACGAAACTAGGTGCGTCCGCTGTCATCATTTTTGGGGCGATTCCCCTGGCATCGCAGGTTTTGGCTGGTTATCAAGCTATACTTGTCGGCTCGCATAGTTGCGAAGGCTCCAAGAGGTGAACGATGCCAGATATTTCTGCGGAAGTGAAGATCTTCCTAGAAAACGTGATGGATGCAAAGAAGTTGGTTTTTTTTGTTGGAGCCGGGCTCTCGGTGCCAGCCGGTTATCCTCTCTGGGGTCCGGCAACGCGAGAAGCTCTGAAGAAAGCTAGATCGAAAGGATTGGATGACGCCGCTGCAACCTACGCAGAAGACAAGTACAAGAAAGAACAGTACTACGAGGTTTTCCAGATTCTCCAAGACGAACTTCCTGAACCTACATTCTATGGAATCGCAGAAGAGGTATTTCGCGGCCGTGATCAGACAGGAGAGACACATCGACGACTAGTAAAGCTGGACTGCCGCGGAATCATTACAACAAACTTTGATTCGTGTTTGGAGGTCGCCTGTGCGCAGGAAGGGAAAGGAATTCCTTTAGGCGACATTGCTGAAGCGATGGCCTCCGACAAGTTTTACGTAGTCAAGCCTCATGGATCGATTGTTTCGCCCCGATCAATGGTACTCAGCAGAAATGATTGGAAGCGCGTCGGAGACAATCGGGATTTCAAAGACTTGCTGGCACAGTGTGTAAGCTCAAATCAAGTTATCTTCCTTGGCTACAGCATGCGAGACCCAGACTTCAACCGAAACTGGGATGAACTCTTGAAAGAGCGAATTTTTCGCTCTCCGGCAATTTATTGTTGCGCAAAAGGCTCTGTCGGGGCAGGTCAATATCAAGAGTTTCGGCAACGAAACGTCGCGGTCATAGAATTTCCTGACGATGGGAGTTTCACTTTCATACCCGCAATTCTGGAAGCCCTGGCTGCACTGGTTATCTCAGAGCGGAAGCCACGCGGAGCGACAAGTGCGCAACCGCAGGACATTGCCCGCGACTTGGAACGGTATGTTCTTATCTCTCTTCAATTCTCACCTTCTCGGCAAAGCCGACTAGTGCTGGTTGCAAAGTCTCTTGTGCTGGAGTGGTTAGCTTTATCGAAGGCTGAGGTCTTGGAAACAGAGGCAGTTCATGCGCACATAGCCCGCGCACTTGGTCAGGACTCACCTGTCTTGCGGGAGGCTACCGGCAGGGCGTTACAGGAACTCGTTGATGCGAAGTTCATAACCACCGACGGGAACCAGATTAGGGTCAGCAAACGTGACCTTAAAACGCTAGAAGAACAGGCTTCAGCTGTCGAGCATGACCAGATGGAGTGGGTGACGCGCTCTTTGGAACAATCTGGGGCTGAGCAGGGAACGATTGAGACCGGAGACCTTACACATGTGACGCAGCTCATCGAAAAAGTTCTTCTGGAAATAGGCAAACAGGTCGCTGAGCTTTTCCTGTTCAGCCGTCCGCCGACGGACGAGTCTCAAAAGATTAATGATTCCGTGGAAGAGTTTTGCCGCGAGAAGGGACTAGAGGGGAAGACTGAGCTCTACAAGAAAACTATCAAACGGATGGTCTTCGAACCGTCCGATGCCGATGAAGATATCCTCTTCAAGAAATTGCAGTCTTATTTCATAGCAAGCGCATATGTGCTGGACCCCACTAGTGAAAAGCTGCTGTCGCAATACGCACGGGATCACTGGGTCTACTTCGACTCATCGATCATCCTGCCTGCCTTAGCAGTAGGGCATCCCTCTAATCAAGTCTACCGGAGGCTACTATCTCGAACCCAGGCATTGGGCATGAAACTCAGAGTAATTGGAGATATGGTCAATGAAGTGTGGGCGAACATCCGGACGGCCCTCGCAGCATTCAAGGAGTTTGGTCGATCTTCAGTGAACATTCAGGACGTGCTTGAAGGATATGTTGTGATGCACGGACCTGGAAACGGGAACGTTTTCCTAGAAGGACTGTTGTCTCGACTGAAGCTGGATCCTGGACTTACGTCAGTCGCATATATGTCGGAAGTCTTAGGAGTTGATGACCTAGGAATCAAGGAAGAACACGTAGTTCGAATACTCTCAGACGTATTGGGCATAGAAACGGATTCCATCACAGCAATTGAGATGGATCAGAAGGAATTAGACCCGATCGTCGGAAGCATCGAGTTCCTAAGAAAACAGGCGAATCGGTTCAAGAACCGGAAGCTTTGCGAGCACGAAGCTCGACAGTTTTATCTGATCCATCTCCGGCGACGTCAGAACCCGGATCTGGCCACGAAAATATGGTTCGTTACCACGGATCGATTCCTTGTCGAGCTTCAACGATTGGAGAAAGACAAGTATCCTCTGCCGATTTCATATACGCCACGGAGTTGGTTCCAATACCTAGACCTTATTGACGTACAAAGCAGGGGTAGTCACAATTTTGCCCGATTGCAACCTAGGATGCGTTTTGGCGTTGTCAGCGGTGAACTTGGCATTGCTGCGATTCAAGCAATCCTGAAGGAAGAAAAACAGCTTCTAAGCAAGGGTGTGGTCACCGTAAAGGAGCTGGCAGAAGCGGCGGTCAGCGACTTCCACGTTCGCCAATCCATCGTCGATTACGATAAGAAGTCGGGCTCCGCACACGACCCAGCACTATCAGCAAAAGCGAAGAATGAAATTCGCACCGAGATGAAGAGGGCGATGGATCAATTCGTCGCAGTAAGAGTGCAGGAAATTGACAAACTTAAGAACGAAAGGGATGCTGCAAACGCCGCCGTCAAAGTGCTGGAAAGGAAACTCGCCAAAGAACAGTACGTATCTAAGACACTCAAAGGGCGACAGAAGTCCCGCAAGCGTAAGCGCTGATGATCCTGAAAACTGGGACAAGCGGAACGTTGTGGCGGGCAATACAGAAACCATTTGCAATCCTTGTGCATTAGGACCGACAAGTCGGCTTGTGTGAATCGATCTCAGGAGAACTCATGGCTGACGGGCAATACGAGACCTTATCCCAGTCCCAGAAATCCTCTGACGGGATAATTGGCTAAATCGAAGGGATTAGGCTGGAGGCGCGAACCGTCTTGGGCGAGAGCATGTCCAGCGAGCGAACAGTTTCAAGGAATTTTCGTTCTAAAGCATGTCCTACTTCGCGCTTGCTAAGGCGAACAAATGGCGCTATACTCCGGCAGCGCCCTAGGGTGTGAGCGGGAAAAGATATTTGAAATATAGAAGCTGCTAGCTCCTAGCTGCTGGCTACTAGCTAAATCAGGACCAAGGGCAAAAAACTGCGATCCTCTGCATGCTTGGGATTGGGATTGGGTTTGGGTCGCCCTTGGGCCACCCTTGGGCCACCCAAGGGCCACGCAAGGGCCACCCAAGGGCCACCCAAGCGCCATCGATGGGTCGATTTGGATAAGTGGTTTGTTTGCAACAGAAGTGGAAAAATAGGGGGTGGGGTGGCGCGCGGAGCGCGCCTATCGCCGGAATCCCACCCCAGCACGCGAAAAACGCGCGCGCCAGGGACCCCGGACATCGCCGTGATCAGAAAGGCGACATCCACTCATTACACGGAAAAACCTGATCAGAAGTAGGAAGCCCGGGGTTGATTTGTGTAAGCCCTTTGGAATCCTAGTTGAGGTATGGAGGGAGGGGTGTTCACGGATCGCCGTAATCGCCGGAATCGCCGACATCGCGCGTGATCGGAAAGCCAAACCTTGATCCGCACTGGGAGCCCTATTCGACTCTTTCGCTCTGCTTGATCGTTCAGGGGCAGACCACGGAGCGCGAAACGGTATCCAACGGAGTTGAGTTGAGCCCTTCCATGTCATCTTGATACCAACTTCGCGCGGCGGTGATCAGGCTACCGTCCTCTTCAATTGTCCGCACGCTGCGTAAATATCTCTCCCGCGCGGCCGACGCACAAATGCCGGAATGCCCGCTTTGACCAGCAGGTCTTTGAAAACCAGCACGCTCTGCTCTGCCGGCGTGCCAAACTGGATGCCCGGGCCGGGATTGAGCGCGATGAGATTCACTTTGCAGCGGATACCGCGCAGCAGTTCAATCGCTTCTCGGGCGTGAGCGGGGCTGTCATTCACGTCGGCGAGCAGGACATACTCAAACGTAATGCGTTCGCGGTTGCGGAGAGGGAAGTCACGCGCGGCCTGCATCAGCATTTCCAGGTTCCACTTTTTGTTGATGGGCATGATGCTGCTGCGGACCTGATCATTGGACGCGTTGAGCGAAATAGCCAGCTTGGGTCGCACTGGCTCAGAGCCAAAGTCGTGGATGCGCGGAAGAATCCCGGAAGTCGAAACCGTCATACGCGATTCCGGAAAGCCGACGCCTTCCACCAGCAGTCGCACGGCCTTGATGAAGTTGGGATAGTTGAGAAACGGTTCGCCCATGCCCATAAAAACGATGTTGACGCGCTGGCGCTCCATATCAACCTGGCGGTCATTCAGCACGGCGATGACCTGGCCCACGATTTCTCCGGCGCTCAGGTTGCGTTTTACGCCCAGCAACGCGGTAAGGCAGAACTGGCAGTTTACGGCGCAACCCACCTGACTGGAAACGCAGATCGTCGCGCGATGCCACTCAGAGTCGCCGGCTTCAGTGCCGTCGCCGGTCTCGCCGTCATCGCCTTCAGGCATCCAGACGGTTTCCACGGTTTCTCCGTCGGCCATGGCGATCAGGTAGCGGATGGTGCCGTCAACGGATTGAAACCGTTTTTCAACGCGCGGGTGCTTGATCTCAAGACCTTCTTGTTGCAGCGCCGCGCGAAAAGGCTTGGGCAACGTTGAGACGGAGTCGAGCGCCGGGAGCCGCTGGGGATAAAGAGCGTCAAAAAGCTGGCGCGCCCGGAATTCCGGCTGCCCAAATTTTTGTGCAATGCTGCTAAGCTCTTGATAATCAAGGCCCAGAAGGCCGTCTTGGAGCGGATCAGGCATGTGAAGATTGACTACACCTTAAATTCTACACGTTAAGGACCAGAAAGCGTCGGATTCGTCTAAGGTGCAAGTAAGTTATTGAATAATATAAACATATAATTACCCATGCGACCATTTCCAGTGTGTAAGAATCAAATGTGAACCAGTGATGGAAACCGCAGTTCTAACCCGACTCCCTTTGACCGAGCCACGTAACATTAAGCGCGAAGTTCTGCCCAACGGCCTGATCGTGCTGAGTGAAGAGATGGCCCACATCCGCTCCATTGCCATTGGAATCTGGATGAAGACCGGCTCGCGCGATGAGTCGCCCGAGCTGAACGGCATTTCTCACTTCACCGAGCACATGGTCTTTAAAGGGACCAAGACACGCACGGCGCGTGACATCGCCCGCCAGGTGGATTCCATTGGCGGCAACATGGACGCTTTTACCGGCAAAGAAACCGTCTGCTTCAATATTAAAGTCCTGGATGAGCATTTGCCGATTGCCATCGACATTCTGAGTGACCTGGTACTGAATCCGACGTTTGATCCCAAAGACATCACGCGCGAAAAAGGCGTGATTCTGGAAGAGATCAAGATGGATGAAGACAATCCGGATTATCTGGTGCATGAAATCTTTACCCAGAATTTCTGGAAAGATCATCCGCTGGGCAAGCCGATCCTGGGGACCAAAGAGACTGTCCGCTCCTTTGAGCAGGAGAAGCTCTTCAAATATTATCGCCAGCACTTTTCGCCGAACAATATGATCATCTCCGCGGCAGGCAATCTGAACCATCACGCTTTTGTGGAGCTGATCAAAGAGCGCTTCGCCGCGCTGGAACGCATGCCCAACGGCTTCCATCTGCCGGCGCCGGCCGTTACGGGAGGCGTGATCACGCGCAATAAGAAGTCGCTGGAGCAGGTGCAGCTTTGTCTCGGCGTGCCTTCGCACCCCATATCCGACGAGAAGCGTTACGTCTCTTACGTGCTGAATACCGTGCTGGGCGGCGGCATGAGCTCGCGCCTGTTCCAGAAGATCCGCGAAGAGCAAGGCCTGGTGTATTCGATCTACAGCGACTTGAATCCTTATCGCGATACCGGCTGCATGGCGATTTATGCCGGCACGTCAGTGGAATCAGTGCGGCAGGTCGTGGACCACATTCTGGCGGAGTTTCTTGAGCTCAAGTCCGCGCCCATTCCTGCCGACGAGCTACGCCGCGCCAAAGACCAGCTCAAGGGCGGACTCATGCTGAGCCTTGAATCAAGCACCTCGCGCATGTCGAACCTGGCCCGCCAGGAAATGTATTTTGAACGCTTCTTCAGCCTCGATGAAACCATCGACCAGATTGAATCAGTGACTGGAGAAGAAGTCTGCGAAATGGCGAACGCTCTTTTCCATCCGGACAAAGTTGCGGTTACTGTGCTGGGAAATCTGGATGGGCTGAAGCTGTCGAAGGAAAATTTGGTGTTCTAACATCTCGAGCCTAGCGAGAGATCCCTATCGACGACCAACTCGCTGAGCAAAAAATCAGCCGCAAATGGACGCGAAAAAGAGCAAATTTTTTAGATTCGTGTTCATTCGCGTGTATTCGCGGCTTAAAGAATAACAAGCGGGTAGCGTTCCGTCGCTCCGCTCGGGAATGAGAAAAGCTTACCGCTCAGTAACACTCTCCAGCATCGTAAAAAACTCCGGAAAAGAAATCCTCGCCGACTCTGCTCCATGAATCACGCTCTCGCCTTCTGCACGCAACGCCGCCACAGCAAACGCCATGGCAATTCGATGGTCGCCGCCTGAATCAATCTCTGCTCCATGCAGCTGCTGGGTTCCCGGAACAAGCAACCCGTCTTCGCGCTCTTCGCATTCAGCGCCCATCGCGCGCAGGTTCTTTGCCACCAGCGCAATGCGGTCAGACTCTTTTACCCGCAGCTCTTTAGCATCGCGGATTTCAATGCCATCGCGCGTGTAAGGACCTATTGCTGCAAGCACCGGCAGTTCATCGATCAGCGCCACAGACTGCGCTCCTTCAATGGTGATTCCCGTCAACTTGCTATGTTCAATCTTGACGGTTCCCACTAGCTCGCCGTGATGTTCTTCCAAGTTGATGACTGACAGTCGAGCACCCAGCAGTTTGAGCACATCGAGTAGGGAAGCGCGCGTTGGATTGAGCAGCAGGCTTTCGATTATCAGATTCGACCCCGGAAACAGCGCAGCCGCGCACATGAAGAACGCGGCAGAAGAAATATCGCCTGGAACAGCCGCTTGGATCGCCGTAAGCTTCTGTCCGCCCGCTATCGTCACTCGATTCTTGCTGCGGGAAATCTCTACTCCAAAAGCGCGCAAAGCCTGTTCTGTGTGATCGCGCGTTCTGTGCGGCTCGTCAACGCTGGTTTCGCCTTCAGCAAACAGTCCGGCAAACAGCACAGCGGATTTCACCTGCGCGCTGGCTATTGGCGTCATGTACTCAATGGCTCGCAACTTGCCGCCACGAATATGCAGCGGCGGCCGATCGCCCGCAGCGGCGCTGATCTCTGCTCCCATCATCCGCAACGGAGTCATAATGCGGCCCATCGGACGCCGTGAGAGTGATTCGTCGCCATGCAGATCGCAACTGAAATTCTGGCCCGCTAGAATGCCTGAGAGCATGCGCATGGTCGAACCCGAATTGCCGCAGTCCAGGCTGCTCACCGGTGCTAGGAGCTGCTCTCGTCCGTCGATTTCCAGCGTGCCATCCTGATTTCGCCGCACTGCGCAGCCAAGCTGTTGCACACACGCCACGGTGCTGGCGCAATCAGCTCCTGTAGAAAAGTTTGCCAGTCGCGTTGTGCCTGCGGCAATCGCCGCCAGCATGGCATAGCGATGTGAAATTGATTTGTCGCCGGGCAGCCGCAGCGCGCCCAGTATGTTTTTTGCCGGACGAATGATCAATTAATTTTTTTCTCCTGAAAAAATTGCGTTCAAGTTGCCCATCAGCGCTGAAAAATATTATTTGTGGAATGTTTACTCAAATACAACTCCCATATTTCATACGCACTCTCATTGTCAGCACTCGCGTGGAAGCGCGGTGCCAACAAGAGGCACTTCGGTCAGGCCCTGGCCCCTTTCCAGAATTTCCTCTTCGTGACAATTCAAATGTAGCAGGTTGTTATGAAGACTCCACGGCTGATCGTTCTCGGTCTCGCATTTGTTAGCTGCTCTCTTTATCTTTCGGCACAAAGAATGGGCATGGATCCATCGCTGCCGTCGCAATCGCCATTTTCCAATCCAGGTGGGATGAGAGGGAACAATTCACCGTTTAGCTCTGCGCATGCGGACAATCGTTCTATCAACGGCACTGTGCAGGATACACAAAACAATGGCTTGAAAGATGTGCGCGTTGAGCTCTCGGATTCAAATGGTGCCATGGTCGCCTCCACTTACACTGGTGTGTCCGGGCGTTTTGAGTTCAACCGTCTTGCACCGGGAACATACACTGTGGTTGCCACTTCAGGCTTGCAGCAGGCTTCTGAGCGTGTTGACGCCAGCAACTTTTCCAATACCGTTAGCGTTCGTCTGCAGGGTGCGGGCAAGCCCACTGACGGAATTGACGGCAACTCAATTTCAATCGCGCAGTATCGGGTCCCGGCCAAAGCTCGTGAAGCCTATCGCCAGGCGCATGAGGCTTTGGAAAAAGGGAAGATGGACGATGCTCACAAGCACCTTGCCAAGGCGCTGCAACTCTGCCCGAATTATGCTGAGGCTCTTACGCTGCGCGGTGTGCTGGCGCTGAACCAGCAGGATTCTCAGGCAGCCATCGCGGACCTTGATAAAGCCATCCAGTCCGACGGCAACTATGCCATGGCTTATCTGGTCATGGGCTCAGCATTGAATATGCAATCCAAGTTTGATGAAGCCATCCGTAGCCTCCAGCGCGGCCAGTCTCTGGCCCCAAATTATTGGCAAGGCTATTTTGAAATGGGGAAATCGTATATCGGAAAGGCCGATTATCCTGATGCCCTGCGGCAATTGGAGCGGGCGCAAAGTTTGGCTCCCGCGGACTATCCGCTCATTTCCTTGCTGCGTGCTCATGCGCTGCTGGCCATGAAGCAATTTCCGGAAGCCATGACCGCCTTGCAAGCCTTCCTGCAAAAAGATCCTCAAGGCCCTAATAGTGAGAAGGCGCGCAAAATGCTGGAACAAGCCCAGGCATACATGGCCAGCAAGAAATAAGCGAACTCAATCGATAGCCACATCTGCCACCCTTGTACGGGGTGGTTTTTTTATCTGTTCGCTACTCGATCTTGCGTGGCAGGTGGTGCTGCGGCCAGCATTAAAGGCTCTTCCGGAATGATGATCCAGGCGGCAATGTAAGCCAAAAGACCAACTCCTCCGCATATCACACACACTGCCCACACAATGCGGATCAACGTCGCGTCAAGGTCATAGTACTCCGCTAGTCCCGCGCACACGCCTGCGATCTTACGGCTTTGGCGGGGACGCACCAGCCGTTGGCGGGCAATCACGCCGGCCACTCTCTTGCCGCAATAGGCGCAAAGGTTTGAATCATCGGGAATCACCTTGCCACAGTAGTTGCAATACATCTTTCCCTCCTCGCTTGAGCGCCCTAAGGTCCGGTCCCAAGACGGGTAAATCAACCAAGCCGCTCTAATCATGATACGTATTCCGGGCCGTTTCGGTTCAATAGGAGTAAAGTGAGCTTAATTTTGGGTAGAACTCCGGATTTCTGCCGCTTGCATGGGGAATCAGGTGCTCTCTTTATGCAATCACCGGTTATTTGCCCCGGCGGCTGTTAACGCTGGCAATTCTTCGCGGTAAAAACGCGATTACCTCCGTAATAAGGAAGGCCTTAGCGGGTAAGGTTTCATGTGACCCCTTATCGGGCAGTTTACCTGATATCTTAGCCGGGTTAGACACGGTACAACCATCTTGCTCCCCCGCATCCCAGAACGCTAAGGATACGGAAGACAAAATTATGACCAGACCGCTCAAGCCAGTCAAAGAGTTCTATACAGAACCCGAGGCCGCTGGCTACCTCAACATCCCCTTAAATGAGCTTTATACGCTCCTGGACGAGTACATCTTCAATGACGGCAGCCCTCGCCCGCAGGACCTTACGTTCTGTGAAGCCGATCTGGTGCTGCTCGGATTTTGGAGCAAAACCAGGGATAATCCGAAGATCCTGCGGATGCCCCGGCGTCGCGAAGCCTGAACCTTTTACAACGTAAGATTTTCCGGGTACATTGTCCTGTTGGCCATGGGTAAAACTGTAAGTTGATGGCTCCAATAGGGTTACGTTCCCTCCATCTTTGGCCCTAGATTTGCCCTTACATCAGTAAGACTTAAGGGGCTTTGCTAAATGGCACATCTGGCGCCGAATTATGAGGAACGGCAGGAGTTCTGGAAACCGGCAGTAGCTCCGCGACACGAAGCAGCAGCGGCTGAGACCACAGATCAGGTGTGCCAGGAGTGTGGCACGGATTTTGTTCTGGGATCGCGCTTCTGTTATGTCTGCGGTGCTGACCGGCACGCTAATCTCGCGGCCAATGCCGTTTCGGGTGTGCGTGCCTGGATAGACTTTGCTTCCTTGCGTGAAGCGCTGGGGCAGAGCAATGCTTCTTTGGTCGCCTTGGTTCTGGGATTCGCCTGCGTCATCGCGGCGATTGTGACTGGCTTTGTCTTCACCGCTACCACGCTGCTCGATTGGCAAGCCGTACAACTCTGGCGTATTGAGTGGCTTCTTGGCGCCGTCGCCATGTTCGCGGCCGGCTTCCTGCTCAAGAAGAAATAAGTTTTCTCCCCTTAAGAAAAGGGCGGCGTCGCGCATTTCGCCGCTCTTTTTTATTTCAACTCCCAATCTTAGTGCCGTCCCAGAACAATCCCGCCAATCGCATCCTGTAGAAAATGCGAAATCATTCCCGGCCTGGTGCTTTTCCGCCACTGAGCCAGCCATCCTATAAGGGTGCCCAGCACAACAATCGTCAATACCAGCTTCAGTCCTTGATAGGCGTGAGCGGCGCCAAAGATAATGCCTTGGATTACTACAGCCGCCGTCGCGTTTTTCAGCCAGCCGTTCAACTGCTGCTGTAGATAGCCGCGAAAAGTGAACTCTTCGCAGATTCCTGCCGAAAGCGATAAGAATATCCAGAGCGTGATTTCGGTTGCGCTCCGGGGAAGCAACCTGCTTATGTTGGCATTTGGGCCGGGACGCAAGAGTGCTTGCAGTCCTGCCAGAAGGATATTGGAACCCACAAGAAATAGGACTCCGATCCCCAGGTCACGACCGAATTGCTTTGCAGTTGACCACCGTGCGCCAATCACGCTCTCAATTGAGCCTCCGCCTAACCTTATTCCCCAGGCCGCCAGCGCAAATAGTAGCCATTCCCAGGCTATGGTGAACAGATAGCTCACTGCCCGCGACGATCCAAAGGCGGGCAAACCTTGCCGATGCGCTCCCCACGCGGCAATCCCGCCCAACGCAAGCAGAAACAGTGCTGTATGCCAAAGTGGAGCAATAAGTTTGGGAGAGAACGGTGCTGGATGCGCGGCTGCGGGAGCATTCATGGTCTGTGATTATAGGACTGTCGCGTCATTGCAGAAAGCAAAACGGCTGCCCGTGAAAGGCAGCCGCTTTAGTCAAATCAGAAAAATTGTTAAAGAAATATCGCCTTTAGTTAAGTGGCGGTTTTGAGGGCTGAGTAGAAGATCCGTTTCCCATATCGCTGGGTGCCGGAGGATTGCTGGGAACAGTCGAGCCGCTCGGAGTCGTGCTGCTCGGCGTGGTGGTGCTTCCCGGCTCGCACGGATTTGCAGTAGCAACAGTCGTTGACGTCCCGCTCGGACGCGAAGCTGATGCACTGGAGGTCGTGCTGGATCCGGTAGTCGAGCTGGTTGAACTTCCAGTCCCGCTATTGGCGGTTGCGGAAGTGTTGCCCGTTGCAGGCGTGCTGCTCGCCGTGGTCGATGTTCCAGTGCTGTTGGCAGGCGTGCAAGGCGCCACAGTGGTCGAAGTCCCGGTCTGGGTCTGCGTGGAACCCTGCGTTCCGCCGGTTACTGATCCTGCGCTGCCTGCAACACCCGGCGTTCCCTGAGTTGCTGCGGGGCTTCCGGTGGTGGTGCTTCCGGGCTGCGAAGTTTGCAGTGTTCCCATTGAACCGGAACCTGTGGTTGAAGTGGTTCCAGTTGATGTCGTTCCGGGCTGCGTGCTGGTTGTGCCCTGGGTTGTCGTCCCTGTTGTGCTTGGTGTCGCCGGGCTGGGTGTAACTGTGCCCGTGCTTTGTGCCATGGCGATGCCAACGGACAATGCAAACACTGATGTTGCCAGTAAAATCTTGCGCATAGAAAGCTGCTCCTTGTGAACTTGCGTGTCCGGGATTTCCGGCCACAAAATGTGAGTCACTCAATACCTTCGGTTAAATATGGGATGCACTTCGCGGAAAGGCAGATGTCGCAGGCAGAGTTGCTGGACCGCATTATTTGCCCTTTCCAGCATCCAGCGTCCGCGTCTTCTCTGCTCACCGTTTCCAGCCATGGACAAAGATAGGCGTTTGCTTCTATTCTTCCGCCTGTACTTACAATAAAATGTGATGCTCCACCGTAAGCTGGTCAAGCACTTGTACTCGCCGGATTCGTATTGTTTTTATTGTCCTTTGAAGGGGAAGAGACTTGAACTTATCGTTTTTTCGTGGCCGCGTGCGGCTCGGTTGTTTGTTGGCTCTCGTAGTATTCTGCATTGTTCTTTCCGGAAAATCATTTGCCCAGGATAACGACCTCTCGGCTGAGGAGATCATCCAGATTCTCCAGCAAAATCCAGATGTGCTCGCTGAAGCGAAAGCAGAGATCGTGAGTCAGCTGCGGGATCGCGGCTATAACGTCTCTGAGCGGGACATCACCGATGATCGCCTCTTCAGCCAGATCCGCTCAGATGACCGTGTGCGCCAGATTGCCGCCAATGAATTGACCAAACGCGGTTTCGGTCCGGCCCAGCAGGGTGATCAGACGCCCGACGAACAGATTGTCCCTTCAGGTCAACCGTCAGGCCAGCAAACCCAACAAGGCGGGCAGCCATTTCCGCAGAATACGCAGCGCCCGGGCGTCGCCGGACAGCAGGGAATGCAGGGCGGCCAGCCGGGAATGAACGGACAAGCGCGTCCTCGCCGCGCGCAAAGCCAGAAGGGCCCCACGCAGGAGCAATATCCACTCCGCAACCTGCCGGCCTTGCGTGATCTTTATACGCAAGCCACTGTGGACGAAACAAAGCTGGAGCGCTTTGGCGCGGCTCTTTTCCGCAACAGCGCCGCCGTTGCCGATAAATCTACTTTGAGCGTCCCGGTTGGCCCGGACTATGTCCTCGGTCCCGGCGACGAACTTGTCATCGATTACTGGGGCGCTTCGTCGCAACACATCCAGCGCGCGGTGGACCGCGAAGGCCGCATCTCGATTCCTGAGGCCGGTTCCACGGTTGTTGCCGGACGCACGCTCGGTGAAGTCCAGCAAACCATCCAGAAGATGCTGAGCCGCCAGTTGCGCGGTATTTCCGTGGACGTGACTCTGGGTAAGCTGCGTACTGTGCGCGTCTATGTTGTGGGCGATGTCAAGAATCCCGCCGCTTATGACATCAGCTCGCTCTCCACGGCCTTAAGCGCCTTGATCGCCGCTGGCGGCCCCACGGATACCGGTTCCTACCGCACGGTAAAGCACTATCGCGGCAAAGCCCTGGTGGAGGAGGTCGATCTCTACGACCTTATGTTGAAAGGCGTAAGTTCCGCTGAAGTCCACCTTGAATCTGGCGACAGTATTCTTGTGCCGCCCATCGGTCCGCAAGTCACTGTGGCGGGGAAAGTTCGTCGACCCGCAATTTACGAGCTGCGTAATGAACAAACGCTGGACCAGGTCCTGGATCTGGCGGGCGGCGTTCCCGTTACCGGAGAACTGAGCCGGATCAGGGTTGAGCGCATTCAGGCCCACGAGCGTAAAGAAATGATGAGCGTCAACGTGGCTGGCGGGGCCGGAATCGCCGCAGCCGACGACGCCTTCAAAAGATTTCGCATTCAGGATGGCGACATCGTCACCGTCCTACCGATTCTTCCTTATAGCAATCGCGCCGTTTATCTTGAAGGACATGTCTTCCGTCCGGGAAAGTTTTCCTTTAAGGATGGATACAAAGTCACCGATCTGATTTCTTCCTATGACGATCTCCTTCCTGAGCCGGCCGACCGCGCAGAAATCGTTCGCCTGCATCCCCCCGACTTCGTCCCGGTCGTGATCCCTTTCAACCTGCATGACGTTCTTTCCAAAAAAGTAGAAGCCCCCAGCCTGGAGCCCTTTGACACTGTCCGCATCTTTGGCCGTTATGAAACTGACGGGCCAAAAGTTTCGATCTTTGGCGAAGTCATGCGCCCCGGCGAGTATCCTCTTTCTGAAAAAATGACGGCAGCCGATCTTCTGCGTATGTCTGGCGGTTTCAAGCGCTCTGCCTACCAGCAGGAGGCCGATCTCACCAGCTATTCCGTCATCGATGGCGATCACGTTGACCTGGACCATCGCGAAATTCCCATCGGACGCGCCCTGGCCGGCGAAGCCGATACCGATGTTCTGTTGAAGCCCGGCGACGTTCTTACCATCCGCCAGATCGGTGGCTGGAACGATATCGGCGGCGCCGTTTCCATTACCGGTGAGGTGATGCATCCCGGGCGTTATGGCATTCAACGTGGCGAACATCTCAGCTCTATCCTGAAGCGCGCGGGCGGATTTTCGACTGAAGCCTATCCGTACGCCGCCATTCTCGATCGCGCCCAGGTTCGTGAAGCTGCAGCCAAGAGCCGTGAGGAAATGGTGACGCAGATTCAGGCGCAAAACATTGGCGGCCCCGGCTCAACCGGATCGTCTTCATCGTCCTCCTCTTCACGTAACAACAACGCTGTCGCCCAGGAGCGCGAACGCCAGCAGTTGCTTGCCAAATTGAAGCAACTCCAGCCCAACGGCCGATTGCTGATTCACGTCAGTTCGGACATTGAAAAGTGGCAGGGCACCCAGGCGGATGTGGAAGTTCGGGCTGGCGATACGCTCTATATTCCCAAGCGGCCTACGTTTGTCATGGTCGCAGGCCAGGTTTATAACCCCATCGCGATCACCTTCAGCTCCGGCAAGCATGCTGGCTGGTATCTCAAGCAGGCGGGCGGTCCAACCACGCTCGCCAATAAAAAGGAGATATTCGTCGTTCGCGCCAATGGAACGGTCGTAGGACGCGGTTCCGGAGAATGGTGGTCTGGCAATGTTTTGGGCACGACCTTGCAAGCAGGGGACACCATTTTCGTTCCTGAGAAGGGCGCAGGCACGGGAATCTTCAAGAACCTGAGCCAGACGATTTCATTGCTTTCCGGCGCGGCTGTTGCCGTTAGCGTTATCCGCACTTTTTAACCGAGAGAACGAGTTGACCCGAATGGGAAATTGCAGGCTTGCTCTTTTACTAGTTTTATTTTTCGCAGCCACCGCGGCATGGGGCCAGTCGAGTGATAGCTCGTCGGCCGCTTCTTCCACGCCAACGCCAACACCTACGCCGGTTGCGCATGCCACCGACGATGCTCACCCTGCCAGCGACAATCCGGTAAAGTTCCTGCGTAATCTGGGTCGCGACCAGAAAGATATCTGGACCAGCCCCTTTAAAGCCCGCATCCAGGATCTGAATTGGATTGTTCCGCTCACCGGCGTAAGCGCTGGTTTGATCAATGCCGACGCTGAGCTCTCGTCTAGAATCACCGGGACCGGTTCGTTCGGCAAACATTCCAGCACCCTTTCTAACGGTGGTGTTGCTTTGTTGCTCGGCGGAAGCGGCTCTCTTTATCTGCTGGGTAAATACACTGGCGATGAACATAAAAAAGAAACAGGAATTCTCGCTGTTGAAGCCGCGACTAATAGTCTCATCGTTGGTGAGTTGCTGAAGGCAGTCACACAAAGGGCTCGCCCCACAGACGGCAACTTCAAGGGCGATTTCTTCAACAGTTCTTCCATCTCCAATTCATCGTTTCCTTCGGCCCATGCCTTGCTCGCGTGGTCCGCAGCCAGCGTTCTTGCGCATGAATACCCCGGGCCTCTTACGCAGATTGCTTCTTATGGCTTGGCGACCGTGGTCAGCGTCGCCCGTGTTTCCGGTCGGAACCATTTTCCCAGCGACGTAGTGGTTGGCAGCGCCATGGGTTGGCTGATGGGGTGGCAGGCTTACAAGGCGCACCATGACCATGAACTGCCCGGCGCTGGCTATGGAAAATTTATTCCCGATCCAGGTCCGGAAGGTTTCCCCCACGCGGAGCGCGGTTCACCCTACGTTCCTATTGATAGCTGGGTCTATCCTGCGTTTGATCGCCTCGCCGCGCTGGGCGCACTGAACAGCGGAATCGTAGGGCTCCGTCCATGGACGCGCAATGAATGCTCCCGTCTGGTTGAGGAGATCGGCGGCGAGGTCGATCAGTCCAACCCTGACGAAGCCTATCGGCTCTACTCAGCGCTGGTCCGTGAATTCGCCATGGAACTCAGCGGCGAGCCAACTGACTACATCGGGTTGGATTCCGTGTACGCGCGCACCACTTCCATCTCCGGTCCTCCGCTCACTGATAGCTATCATTTCGGCCAGACAATCGTGAATGATTACGGCCGGCCCTATCAGCGAGGTACCAACGGAGTAGGCGGATTCTCTTCCAGCGGCGTTGCTGGCGCCCTCGCGTTCTCAGTCCGTGGCGAATATGAGCACGCCCCTTCAGCCGCTGGTTATTCACAGGCCGTTCAGGACGCGATTCAGGTCACCGACTTCAAAGGCCCGCAACCTGCCTCTGCCATTCCCGCTTTTAACCAGTTCCGCCTGATTGATGCTTCCATTTCTCTGAACATCAAAGGTTGGCAAACCTCATTTGGTAAGCAGACTCTGTGGCTCAGTCCCACACAGGACCCCTTTCTTTGGAGCAACAATGCTGAGCCGCTCTACATGCTCCGCGTTGACCAGACCCATCCGTCCAAGTTTCCATGGATTCTGGGAAAATTGTTGGGGCCATTCCGCACCGAGTACTGGGTTGGAAAAATGACAGGTTCTCATTGGAACAATACTCAGGATCCAACGATTGGAGAAGTCTTTTCATTCGGACGTACTCTTCCGCAGCAGCCCATGGTCAATGGTTTCAAAGTTAACTTCAAGCCAACCCCCAATTTTGAATTTGGCGTAGGCCGAACCGGGATGTTTGGCGGCCCTGATTTTCCCATCACAGCCTCATCGCTTAAACATTCCCTGTTTTCCACTGGCAATAGCACTGGCCGCGGCCACGATCCGGGTGACCGCCGTTCCACCTTCGATTTCACATGGCGTCTTCCTGGTTTCAGACAATGGCTAACCCTCTATGACGATTCTTTCGTGGAAGACGAAATTTCCCCTATCGGCTATCCACGCCGCTCCGCACATACCCCCGGTCTTTATCTATCTCATTTTCCCGGCATGGAGCGTCTGGATTTCCGAGTAGAAGGCTCTTACACCAATCTTCCCGGTCTGATTCAAACCGCGGAAGGAGGCTTCTTCTATTGGAATGACCGCTACCTGGACGGCTACACGAATAAAGGCAACATCGTGGGCGATGCTACAGTGGGTCGGCAGGGAATTTCATTGCGTGCCAGTACCACATATTGGGCCGCATCAGACAAAACGGTCCAGTTCGGCTACCGTAGTGAAATTGCTGACAGCATGTTTCTCCAAGGCGGCAATCTCAGGGACATATATGCCAAGTCCGAATGGGCTTTGTCTCCCAAACTCTCTCTCTCAACCTTTTTGCAATACGAGTATTGGAATTTTCCATTATTGAGCGCTGGAAAAAAACAAAATGATTTCACCGCTTCATTTCAATTAACATATTGGCCGCATTGGAGATTCAAACGTGGAAGCTAGGGGCCAGGCCACCGTACCCATTTACGCCCCCTCCATCCATCCGGAGCTGGAGAAGCGATACTCGCCTTCAGCGCCCGAGCCTGACGATCGAAAAGGAGAGAAGCTCTGGGTGCTGTGGCGATCGCGCCGCTTCCTGTGGGGCGTAATTTGGAAAACGCTTATCGCTTCCGTCGTTCTGGCGTTTCTGGTTCCTTCGCATTACGAGTCCGCTGTCAGATTTGTCCCCGGAGAAAATTCCAGCGCTAGCGGCAGCAGCTCCATGATGGGCCTCATGAGCAAGGCTCTCGGCAATGAAAATTCAAGTATGGGTTTCGGGCTGGACGCTGCCAGCCTGCTCGGGGCCAAAACCCCCGGCGCTTTTTACGTTGAAGTACTGAAGAGCCGCACTGTCCAGGATCGCCTGATTAACCGCTTTGATCTGCGTGCCCGTTATGGCAAAAGCACCTACTTTGAAGCGCGCAAAAAGCTGGCAAAGTTTACTGACATTGAGGAAGACAAAAAAAGCGGCGTGATCACGCTCACCGTCACAGACTATGAGCCTAAAATGGCCGCGCAGATTGCCAACGCGTATGTCGACGAGTTGAATCGGCTGGCTGTCGATCTCAATACTTCTTCCGCCCATCGCGAACGCCAGTTTCTTGAGGAACGTCTGGCAACCGCAAAACAGGATCTCGCCCGCGCATCGGCCGCTTTAAGCCAGTTCACCACCAAAAACTCCATGGTCGATCCCCAGAATGAAGGCCGCGCCGTAATGGACGCCGCCGCCCGCATGCAGGGCGAACTCATTGCCAGTGAGACCGAATTGAAAGGACTGCAACAGATTTATTCTGACGACAATGTGCGTGTCCGCACGCTCAAGGCGCGAATGGCTGAATTGCAGTCGCAACTCAGGAAGCTCGTTGGCCAAAGCAATGACGCGGCAGCGCAGGATTCGCTAGCAGGCTCGTCAGCTCCTTATCCTTCCATGCATACTCTGCCTGGACTAGGGTCGCGCTATGCCGATCTTTACCGCGAAGCCAAGATTCAGGAAGCAGTTTACGCATTCGTGACCCAGCAATTCGAGATGGCAAAAATTCAAGAAGCAAAAGAGCTGCCCATCGTCCGTGTGATGGATGCGGGAGTTGCCCCGGAAAAGCGATCCAGCCCTATCCGTAGCCTCATTGTTGGCGGCAGTGTCTTTGGTGCATTTCTCCTGGCATGTTTGTGGGTGCTGGGAAAATACCGCTGGCAGCAGATCCCGGCAGATGATACATACCGGCTGCTTGCCGCTGATGTTGCGGGAGAATTTCGCTCTGTTTTTGCAAAATTGCGGCGCAGGACCAGTTAGAGCAGCTGTTGACAAAATTCTGAGTAGGAGTATTCATGGCTCTCGGACATCAAGATCGAGAATGGGAATCTCTCCAACAGGCGGACCGATCCGTTAGAACGTATTTTCGCGACCTCACCGAGCTTGTTCCTCTCCTGCCATACAACTCCATCACTGCAATTGTCTCTGTCTTCCTTAATGCTTTTGCAGAGCAGCGCACCGTCTATGTATTTGGGAATGGCGGCAGCGCTGCCAGCGCCTCGCATCTGATGTGCGATATCAATAAAGGTGCCAGCGCTCCCGGCGACAATAAGCGCCCCAGGGTGATGGCTCTCACTGACAATGCTTCACTCATCACCGCATGGGCCAATGATTTTGGATATGAACGCATCTTCTCCGAACAGCTAAAGACTTTCATCAAGCCGCGCGATGTGGCCTTCGCCATCAGCACCAGTGGTGATTCTCCCAATGTTTTGCTGGCGCTGGAAACAGCCAGAGAATGTGGAGCTATGACCATCGGCCTGGGCGGCTGCCAGGGTGGCCAGATGAAGTCTCTGTGCGACGTTTGCGCCATTGTTCCTTCAGATAACGTTCAACTGGTTGAAGACCTCCACCACGCCATCATTCATTCGATCTTTGTCGCCATTCGCGAAAACCTACTTCACGGGACCACGAAAAATCTGATGGCCCGGGCGGCATCGTTTTAAGGGCTCTGCATGAAAATCGCTTTTGACTTGCGCAGAATCGGCAACCCGGGAATAGGCCGGTACATGAAGTGCCTGACAGAATCCATCACAGCGCAAGCTCCCGAACACGAGTATCTGCTCATTCTCCCGCCGCAAAGCGAGCACCTGGTTCATGCGCCCAACGCGCAAAAACTTTGCACCCCTTTGAAGTATTATTCTTTTCGCGAACAATTTGAGCTGCCGCGAATTCTCAGCCGCTACAAAGTTGATCTGCTGCATGGGCCGCATTTCCTTCTTCCGCTGGTGCGGCCGTGTCCCGCCGTCGCCACTATTCATGACGTGATCTATATGGCCTGCCCGGAAGATCTGCCATCGCTCGCCGGACGCCTTTACTATCGCGTCATGATGACTGCATGCTCGCGCATGGCGACGTGCTTGATCACGGATTCCAAGTACTCCAAAGATGAGATCGTTCGTTATCTACACGCGGATCCGGCAAGGATCGAGGTCGTTTACCCTGCGGTCGATCCCTTTTTTGAATCACCAGCCGACCATGACCAAATCGCATCTGTGCGGGCCAGATTCGGCATTGATCGCGACTACCTGTTATCCGTAGGCATTTATAAGCCCCGCAAGAACTACGCCAGATTATTGAAAGCATTTCAACTCCTGCACAAAAGTGGAATACATTCGCAATTAGTGATCGCCGGGCCCTTGGGAAAAGGAGAACCCATTCTTCGCGGGCTTGCCCGGGAACTGGGGATCGCGGAGCACGTCATCTTCACTGGTTTTGTAAATGACGCCGACCTACGCGCACTGTATTCCGGCGCTCGCGTTTACGTTTGCCCGTCGCTCTATGAGGGGTTCGGTTTCACCGTGCTTGAGGCCATGGCCTGCGGAACGCCCGTAGTCTGTTCATCCGCCACCTCGCTGCCGGAAGTTGCAGGCAAAGCAGCGCTCTACTTTGATCCTAATAAGCCGGAAGAGATGGCAAGCCAGCTTCGCCGCGCCGTTTCGGATGAGTCTGTGCGGACATCTCTGATTTCCGAGGGACGCACCAACCTTCTCCGTTTCAGTTGGGACGAGACAGCCCGGCAGACGCTCGAGGTCTATCACCAGGCTTTGCATCTGCCACTGCCCAAAGCGGCCTACGCATGAAAGCCTCCGGCAATCACGACGTTGTAAAGGTCGCATTCGACGCCTCTGCGCTCAAGCCGCAATATCTCCACCACGGAATCCAGGTTTACACACGCAACCTGCTGGCCGCCCTCCATCCAATAGCAGGATCGAGTGGGATGGAGATTCGACCATTTCTTCCTTCAGCAGAAGATGTCACGCCCGGCAAATTTACGGAAGCGCCAGGTTTCCAGCCCCGCAAATCTGCTTTAATCGGATTTGACCGGCTATGGCGTTACGGTGGGGCGACCGCCGCGGCTTTCCTTGATGGCGCGGATATCCTGCTGAATCCGCATGGCGTCTCGTTGCCCATCAAAACTCTTCTGCCGACCATAACCACCATCCACGATCTCACGCCTATGGTGATGTCCTGTTATCCTCAGCGCACTGCTTTCTTTTTGAAATTTCTGCTCACCCGCTCCGCTAAATCGTCCACCGCCATCATTACTGTCTCGGAAAACTCCCGCCAGGATCTCATTCGCATTTGCGGCGTTCCTGAGTCGAAAGTTCACGTTGTGTATGAAGGCTACGACCGGGAACTGTTTAATTGCGTCCCTCCGGATACAGCCTTGCTTAAACAGTTACAGCTACGCTTGGGCATCGGGCGACCGTACATTCTCCATCATGGCGCAATCCAGCCGAGAAAGAATCTCCCTCGCCTCATCGCTGCTTACCGCCAAATGCTCAGCAGGAATCCCAAACTCACTTTCGACCTTGTATTGGCTGGTCCTCTTGCTTGGCAGCATCAGGAAACTGTCGATTCTGCTCAAGACGATAGCGCCGGCAAAGTCAAAGTCATTTTGACAGGTGCACTGGATGATCACGACTTATCTCTGCTGGTGCGAGGTGCTTCACTCGAAGTGGTCCCATCGCTTTATGAAGGCTTCTGTCTGCCCATGGTTGAAGCTATGGCCTGCGGTGTCCCTACAATTGTCGCCAACACTTCATGTCTGCCTGAGATTTCCGGCGGCGTTCTGCGTTATTTCAATCCCAATTCTATTGAAGACATGGCTGACTCGATGGAAGCGGTCTTGCTATCCCGTGACTTGCAAACCGAGCTTGCCGAACGGGGCCGCGAGCGTGCGCAGAGATTCAGCTGGGGCCTTTGCGCGCAAGAAACGGTGGCCGTGCTGGAGCAGGTTGCGCGCCGGCGCGAAGTACATTCCCGCACCGCTGGAGTTGCGTTGTGAGGATTGCGATAGATTCATGGACGCTGGCCAGCCGCTTTCGCTGTCAAGGTACTTATGTCTATACGCAGAACCTGCTTCGTGAATTCAAAAAGATTGTTCGCCATGACGCTGGAGTTTGTTTCTCGCTTTTCGCTTCCGCCCGAAACGGCAACGATGCGATCCACGTTGCTCGCGAAGAGCGCTTTGAACTGTGCTCATCGCCGTTGCTCGATCATGATCGTCTATGGCGCTTCGGCGGTGCTGGTCTTTCTGCTTCGCGATCTCATGCCGACATCCTATTTATCCCCACAGCAGCGACCTTGCCTATAGGCTCCGTGCCTGCGGTCTGCACGATCCATGACGTTACGCCAATCACCATGCCGTCGCATTCTGTTCCAGTAAGCGCAATGCAGCGGGTCTTGCTTAAGGGGTGCGCGCGTTTCTCCCGCACAATCATCACTTCTTCAGAATGTTCAAAAAGAGATATCGTCGCGCATCTTGGAACCTCTGAGCAAAAAATCGTTGTAATACATGACGGCTGCGACCAGTCGCTTTTCAACACTGATCCACCGGACATTGCATCTCTTGCCGCGTTACATGCTCGACTCGAAATCAAAAAACCTTACCTGCTCCATCATGGAACAATTCAGCCCCGCAAGAACCTGAAGCGGTTGATTGAAGCCTTCCGTCTTATGCTGGCGGATAATGCAGATCTGGAATTCGATCTGGTACTGGCGGGACGACGAGGCTGGGCATCTGATGAGATCGTGAATGCGGCCGCGAAGAGCAGCGGCCGCTGCCGCGTAATTCTTGCGGGTATTCTGGACGAGTCCGATCTGGCATTGCTGATCAAAGGCGCCAGTCTGGCGGTTGTGCCTTCATTGTATGAGGGCTTTTCATTGCCGATGGTTGAAGCGATGGCTTGCGGCGTGCCGACCATCGCTTCCCGAACGTCATGCCTGCCTGAAATATCTGGCGATGCTCTTACTTACTTTGATCCTTTGTCTATCGAAGACATGGCGGCGTGCATGCACGCAGTGCTGCGCGACTCTGAATTACGCCAATGCCTGCGCCAAAAGGGAATTGCCCGTGCGCGCGAGTTCACCTGGAAACGCTGCGCACTCCAAACGCTTGACGTCCTGATGAAAGCTGGCGAGGCCCGCAGTAATTGAATCAGATGAACTATCCAGCAACATTACGAGCAAATGTTGAACAGCCGGGCTGGCGCGCGGAACTGCTGATCGTCGGCATTGCGGTGGCGTTGTCTGCTGGCGCGCTTGTCAGCCCTCTTGCGTTGCCGCTGGCCTTCAGCGGAGCAGTGTTCGTTCTGGCTGCGCTTCGATTCAAGCCGTTACTGCCATTGGTAATATTTTTCTTGCCGGTTACGCCATTTCTCAACTGGGATTTTCCCATACGCGATCTCAGCACATTGGTGCGGTTCAGCTTCTTTGCCGGCGTTGTGGTATATCGCGTGACACATAACAGTAAAAAAGACCTGCGGACGTGGCTCTTTGGTACCTGGTTGACGCGCGCGATTCTTACTTACCTGGCCGTAGCCATTGCATCTGCGCTGTTTCTCAATCCAGTCACGCTCGACGCGCAGCGTGAGCTCATGCGCTTGGCGTCTTACGTTTGCTTCTACTATGTCATTACCGATTGGTGTCAGACCGAGACCAATACTCGGATCTTGTTGAAAGTCTTGATGGCTTCGACCATCGTCGTGGCGCTCTTCGGATTCTGGCAGGCATTCACGGGCGGTTATTCTTCGCTCTACGACGTGCTCTACCCAATTCAAGATGAAATTGCGCAGATCCCAGCATGGGAAGGGCGCATCACGTCTTTTCTTGAACACTATAACGGTCTTGCTGGATACCTCAATCTGGTGCTGCCATTCTGTTTGGCCTTTGCAACCGGCGGCACCGATCCTGTTCTTCGCACGCTGAGCAGATGGTGTCTTGTGTTTGCTGCTACAGCGCTTTTGCTCACACAGAGCCGCGGTGGTCTGCTGGCTTTCGTTGCCATTCTGATAGCGCAGGTATGTCTTGCTGCACGGGATCGTAAAACTCGCATAAAGCGAGTCGCCCTTGTCCTGATTGTCTGTCTGCTGGCTGCCGCAGTGGCTGGCTTCTTCTTTCAGCGGCTTGGCGAGATTGACGACTTCACCACAGTCTCGCGTCTTGCAATCTGGGGTGGAGCTTTCACTGTCTTCGCCCGATCGCCGTTGCTAGGCACCGGCTTTGGAAATCTTCGTGGCCTGATGGGCGGCCTCTTGAGTCTGCCTGACGGCTGGACCGGCGACGCGCATAATCTGTACCTGGAACTCCTGGCGGAAACCGGCTTGATAGGCTTCCTGGTCTTTGGGGTTGTAATTGTTCTTGCATTGCGAAACGCCGTGAAACTATTGCGTAAAGCGCATGACAACTTCAACAAGATGATTGCTCTTGCCATCGTTTCTGCTATCTGTGGTGTGCTGGTCCACGGAACGGTCGATTACCTGTTCCACACCACGCCGCAGGTGACGGCCTTGTTTTTTGTCGTTCTGGGATTGCTAAGCGCACAAGGTTCGATCCCTGAAGCAGCTCCAAGCGGGCAGGCCGCCACATGATTGCCCAGGGGACTGTAGAAAAGAACATGATTGCAGAAGACAAGATCGCTGCAGAAAAGAAGTTCGCTACAGAAGTCGTGCTGGCTTGCAACGTTTGCCGGAGCGATCGCATACAGAAAGTAGACCCAGACTTCAATTTCTGCCGTTGCGATTCTTGTGGATGCGTTTTCGACAGCCCGCGGCCGTCTTTCGCCCAGATCAGCGCCTTTTACTCGCAGACAGACAAGTACGATACATGGCTACAAAAAGAGTTGGCCCGTGACATGCTGTGGAAGCGCAGGCTCAAAAAATTGTTACGAGCTGGCGCCAAGGGCAGTCTGCTGGATATTGGTACAGGATACGGACAATTTCTCCACCATGCCCGACCCCATTTCGCGGAGGTCAGCGGAACAGAAGTGTCTGAGAGTGCAGTCGCCCTCGCAAAAGAAAAATATGGTCTTAACCTTCTTATCGGACAGGTCGAAGAGCTGGATCTGCCCCCGCACTCCTTCGATGTCATTACTTTGTTCCATGTTCTGGAGCATGTGCCCGACCCGGGAAGGCTCGTGAGTCGGTGCCATGCTCTGTTAAGGGCGCAAGGAATTCTGGTCATCGCGGTGCCAAATGACGTGCTGGCATGGACCTCAAAGATCAAGAAGATCGGCAAAAATATCGGCCTAAGCCCCTTTCAGAAGTTCAGTCCGAAGTTGGGCATTGCGCGGGCGGGAGCGTCTCGCGAAATACATCTTTCACACTTCACGCCGTCCGTACTGCGCCGCCTTCTTGAAAATTGTGGATTGCGCATGGTGGAAGAATCACTCGATCCCTATTATGTTTCCAGCGGTTTACCTTTACTCCTGGATAGTAGCTATTACGCAGTTCACCGGATCTTGCATGCGGCCCTGAAAATTAACCGGTATGACACAATCTGGATGGTCGCGCGCAAACCATGAATTCACTCAAAGAGCTGCAACGAAACTGGGAAGGGTTGGCACAAACCGATCCGCTGTGGGCGATATGCACTGATCCCAGCAAACGCAACAGCCAATGGGACAGAGAAGAGTTTTTCGCGACGGGCCGCAAAGAGATTGAAACAGTACTTGGCTACGCCACCAGAGTTGGCCTTTGCATCGATAAAAGTCGGCCAGCACTCGACTTTGGTTGTGGGGTGGGTCGCTTGACCCGCGCCATGTCCGAATATTTTTCTGAATGCCGCGGCGTGGATATTTCCCCGACCATGATCAGCACGGCGCGAGAGCTCAATCATGATTGTCCCCGCTGCCATTTCCAACTGAATGAAGACACTCGATTGAAGTGTCTGCCGGACAATTATTTTGGCTTCATTTATACGAACCTCGTGCTCCAGCACATCGCACCACCATGCAGCCATCAATATATCGTCGAACTTATCCGGATATTGAACCCTGGCGGGGTGTTGATTGTTCAAGTCCCAGAAAAGCTGCGCGCGAGCGCGCTCACAAAAGTCCGTACAAGATTGGCATTGCGCTCGCGTCTGCACTCCATTTTCGGCAGGGGAAAGCCCTGTACCATGGAGATGCATTGCATCAAAGAAGCAGTGATCCGGAAGTTGATTGCCCAAAATCACGCGCGGATTGTAGCCGTGGCCCTCACAAATTCCTGCGATCCTGCTTTTTCCGGCGATCTCCGATACCTGGCGCAAGAACCGTTACACGGCTATGTAAGCAAGCAATATTGTGTGGTCAAGCACTGACAGGGGCTGCTGCGAATGCGTGTAGGTTTTGATGCCCGCTGGTATAACCAGTCCGGAGTGGGGAGTTACATCTCCGGATTGTTGCCTGCGCTTGTTCGTGCTGGTTGTGAACTGGTGGTTTATGCTGATCCGCGCAATCCGGTCCCAGGATTGAACAGGCTTTCACTGCAGACTGTCCCAGTCTCTTTCGGGAAGTATTCGCCTCTTGCCACGCTCGAATTCCGACGCCGCGAAGAACTGGACAAGCTCGATCTTTTCCACTGTCCGTTTTATGCAGCTCCGCTGTTGCGCTGTCCAGCGGTGGTCACGATTCATGACCTCATCCCGTTTCTATTTCCAGTTTATTTCTGGCCAAAGCAGAAAATCGTTCAGGCAGGATACCGTGCAACGGCTAAACGCGCAGCGCACCTCATTGCGGACTCTCATTGCACAGCAATCGATCTCCAAAGGATATTGGGCGTGACGTCCGAGAGAATTTCTACCGTGCACCTGGCGGCTGATCAAAACACTTTTCATCCGAACGGCGCGGAGAACGAAGAGATGGTTTTGCGAGAGCGGTATCACATCCGAAAGCCGTTTGTACTTGTGTCCAGCGCGCGAAACTGGCGCACGAAGAACTTGGGAAGTGCGCTTTTGGTTTTGGAGATCGTGCGCAAAGAAGTAGGCATTACATTTCAAACCGTGATGTATGGATCCACTTCAAAGGAGAAATTCGAAATTGACGCTAGCCTTAATGTGAATCATGTAGGCTACGTTGACTCTGAAGCTCTGGCCGCCCTCTTCCGCCATGCTCATGCATTTGTGATGCCCTCTCTTTATGAAGGCTTCGGACTTCCATTGGTGGAAGCGATGTCATGTGGCTGCCCTGTAATTACTTCTGACCGAGGTTCGCTGCCGGAAATAGCGGGCGCAGGAGCCCAGTGTTTTGACCCTTTCAATGTCAAAGGCATGGCCAACGCTGTCTGTGCGCTACTGCGTAGTCCTGAAGAGTTACAGCAAAAAAGATCCAATGCCCTGAGGAGAGCTGCTGATTTTTCCTGGGACAAAGCGGCGCTGGAAACGATATCGGTATATCATCACGTAAATCAATACACCAAGCGCCAGCAAATTGGATTAAAACCTTAAAGGGGTGTACTTTCGGATGCGTGCTTTAATCACAGGAGTGACTGGACAGGATGGTTCATACTTGGCCGAGTTGCTTCTGGAAAAAGGATACGAAGTTTACGGAGTCGTCAGAAACCTTGCGCGAGCGCATCCGGAAGGCGCAGCCGCCTTCAGTCGAAGGCTTAATTATGTTGAAGCCGATCTAGCCGACCAGCCTTCCCTTGATCGCGCGATGGGACAGGTTAAGCCCGATGAAGTTTACAACCTCGCTGGACAAACGTTTGTCCCCGTCTCGTGGACTCAGCCGATTTTGACCATGGAAGTCACCGGCATGGGTGCGCTTAGGATGCTGGAAGCAATTCGTCGCCATGCTCCCCAGGCCAGGTTCTTGCAGGTCTCGAGTTCGGAGATTTTCGGGAAGTCCGACGAGGGACGGCAGAGCGAAGTCACGCGCCTGCAACCGCGTAGCCCATACGGCGCTGCCAAAATGTTTGCTCACCATATTACGATCAATTACCGCGAAAGCTATGGCATGTTCGCGTGTTCCTGCATTGCTTTTAACCATGAGTCGCCCCGCAGAGGACCGGAGTTTGTAACGCGCAAAGTGTCACGCCAGGTGGCCCGCATCAAGCTTGGATTGGCCAACAAATTAAAAATGGGAAATCTTGAAAGCCGCCGAGATTGGGGTTTTGCCGGCGACTATGTTCATGCCATGTGGCTGATGCTGCAACAACCCATGCCTGACGATTTTGTGATCGCCACCGGTGTTACTCATAGCGTAAAAGAACTTCTGGAAATTGCGTTCTCACACGCTGGCCTGGATTGGCAAAAGCATGTTGAGATTGATCCTGCGCTGCTACGTCCTATGGAAGAGGATCCGCTGAGCGGAGACGCCGGCAAGGCAAACAAAAGTTTAGGCTGGAAGCCGACGGTTACATTCGAGCAAATGGTGCGGATGATGGTGGATTCCGACTTGTCGTTGCTTTCCAAGCCGGTGGCCCAGGCCGCCGAAACTTCCATCGCGGGAGACTAACGTGCCAGCTTCTGCCGCCGCCAAAACACAGGCTCTCACGCGCAGCCAACAGCTGCCGATGACACGATGGAATCGGACGCTGAAGAGATTAATTGATCTGGCAGGAGCCTCAATTCTTTTGGTACTGTGCTGGCCGCTCGTGTTGATTCTGGCCTTGCGGATAAAGCTTCGCGATGGTGGCCCAGCCTTCTTTCGCCGTCGTGTCGTGGGGCCAAGGGGCGAGTTTGACGCGTTTAAGTTGAGAACCATGCGTGTGGATGCCGATGAAGTGTTGCGGCGTGATCCGGTACTTCGCCACCAATTTGAAGTAGATTTCAAGCTGAAAGACGATCCTCGAATTACTGCCGTCGGACGCACGCTGCGCCGCACTGGGTTGGACGAACTGCCTCAACTCTGGAACGTGCTCAAAGGCGAAATGAGTCTGGTTGGTCCCAGGATGATTACGCCCATCGAACTTAAAAAATACGGGGATGCAAGCTGGATTTTTTCTGAAATGAAGCCTGGTTTGACCGGTTACTGGCAGGTCAGTGGCCATCAGCTGGCTGGCTATGATCGGCGTATCGAAATGGACTTGTTTTATGCAGATAACTGGTCGCTATGGTTTGACTTGAAAATACTCATTAAGACCCCGGCTCGGGTCTGGCGCGGATCAGGGGTGTAGGAATGGCAAATGTTCTGGTTACAGGTGGCGCGGGTTATGTTGGGTCAGTCTGTTGTGCGGAATTGTTGCGAAAGGGACATTCCGTCACAATTGTGGATGATCTCTCTACCGGATACAGGGAAGCAGTGCCTTCAGGCGTGGCTTTTTTTCAAATCGATGTTGGCAATCGGAGCGCAATGCAATCTCTTGTGAGCCATATCCGTTTCGATGCGGTTTTCCATTTTGCCGCCAAGGCTCTGATTCCTGAGTCGGTCAGCAATCCTGGAATGTTTTTTCAATACAACGTGGCTTCAGGAATTGTTATGTTGGAGGTGCTTCGCGCCGCGGGCATCAAGAACTTTGTATTCTCATCTTCAGCCGCAGTGTATGGCACGCCGCAGCGGGTCCCCATTGAGGAGGATGACCCCAAGCTACCGGTCAACTCCTATGGCGAAACCAAGCTGATGTTTGAGCGTATTCTTGATTGGTATTGCCGCGCTTACGGATGGAGCGCGACAGCTCTGCGTTATTTCAATGCTTCCGGCGCCACGGCGGAATTGGGAGAACGCCACGATCCTGAAACGCACATCATCCCTCTATTGCTCCAGGTGGCGGCCGGCGAGCGCAAGGTTTTTCACATCTATGGCGATGAATATGACACGCCAGACGGTACATGCCTCCGCGATTACGTGCATGTGTTGGATATTGCCAGCGCGCATATTTGTGCTCTGAAAAATCTGAACAATCCAGGTATGCGCGCTTACAACATAGGGCTGGGTAAAAGCTATTCGGTGAGAGAAGTCTGCAATGCAACGACTGAAGTTACAGGCCGTAATATCCCTTTGCGGGTAAGCGCCCGGCGTGACGGCGATCCAGCGGTGCTGTGCGCCAGTCCCAAACGCATTATGCGTGAGCTGGATTGGAATCCCGAGCACTCTTCTTTGCAGGAGATTATCGAATCTGCGTGGCAATGGAAGCGCAAACAACTCACCGTGGTCATGTCAGTATCGGGAGCAAAGCGGTGAATCCATTCTTTAGTTGAGTGTCATTTATTCTTTTTGAATGAAGGCTTTTCTACTCGCGGCAGGAAACGGCACACGGCTGCGTCCGTTGACGGACAGCGTTCCCAAATGCCTGCTGCCGATACAAGGCGTTCCCCTGCTGGAAATATGGCTGAATAACTGCAAGTTTGCTGGAATCACTGACGTTCTGGTCAACGCACATGCTCACGCGGGAGCTATCCGAAAATTTGCTACCGAGCAAGAGACCGGGGTGCGAATCCACATCGCCCAAGAACCGGAACTGCTTGGCAGCGCGGGAACTCTGGTGGAAAACCGTGAGTTTGTGTCCGGGGAAAAGTCCTTTTTTGTCCTCTACGCTGACGTGCTGACCAACGTCGATTTGTTACGCATGCTCGCGTTTCACCAGCATAAACATCTTGTAGCTACGCTGGGCGTCTATCAGGTGCCTGATCCGACTCGATGCGGCATCGTGACCACGAATGAAAATTCCGTTATTCAGGAGTTTGTTGAGAAACCATCACAGCCTGCCAGCAACTGGGCCTTCGCGGGTGTGATGGTTGCCGACGCGAAGCTTTTCGATTTTCTTCCGGCGCAACGGCCCGCCGATCTTGGCTTTGACGTGCTCCCAAAGATGATCGGCAAAATGGCTGCATATAGAATTTCTGAGTACCTGTTGGATATCGGCACACTCTCGAACTACCAGCATGCACAACAGTCATGGCCTGGACCAGCTCAATTACAATCGGCCGCTCGAGGACGATAGACGGAAAATGCTTGGCGGCGTGATTTTCGATTTCGATGGAGTTATCGTAGATAGCCATTCTGCGCACATGCAGGCTTGGAAGACTTTTCTCCTCTCCAAAGGCAGAGTAGCCGGCGACGCGGACCTGTCTTTCGTCCGGGAAGGAGCGAAACGTGAAGAGATACTGCGGCATTTCCTGGGAGAACTCACCCCACAACAGGTCGCTTGTTACGGTGCTGAAAAGGACAAATTATTTCAAGTCCGTGCGAGTGAATTGAAGTTTGTCCCGGGCTTTGCCGAATTTCTTCTGCAGCTTGATGCCATTGGATTGCCAAGCGCAGTGGCATCCTCAGGTAGCCGCGGACGAGTGGAGCGTGGCCTGCACTCTTTCAACATACGAGATCGCTTTCGGGCAGTCGTGACAGGAAATGACGTCGAGCGGGGCAAACCTGATCCGGATTTGTTTTTGCTGGCCGCCCAGATCTTGCAAGTCGATGCAAGTCAGATCCTAGTATGCGAAGATGCCGTTGCCGGCGTGCTTGCAGCCAAAAGAGCGGGGATGAAGTGTGTGGGCATCGCTGCCATCGGTAGGGAGACCCTGCTAGAACAAGCTGGCGCTGATCTGGTGGTGAATGATTTTTCGCACATCAGGCTTGAGGATGTCACACGACTCTTCGCTTAGATAAATACACGGATACGCTGTCTGAACCAAAACGCCCAGCGTGGGATTCTGTGACGGTAAATTTGCGAGCAGACGAGCTCCCGGGAAGGAGCATGAAGCTCGTCTGCTGCCTGAAGAGCAGCCTTGGGACCTCTCTTCAGTTTCGCGGGACGCGAACGTCGTTTAAACTGCCTGGGCCAGTACGCGCGCACCGGTCCGGATTACCTGCCGTGAAAACCGCTCCATTTCTTCCAACTGCGGGCTGAATTGCAATAGCAACAAGCCGGCGCCGGCATCTTCAAACTCTGCGACACGTTCAGCCACCTGCTCCGGTGTTCCCACCAAGCCGGAACGTAAGCCGCGATTCGACACCGAGTAATCCTCCAACGAAACGCGCTGCTCCAGTTGTGTGTTGGCCAGCCACTGCTGATAATTCTGGTACCCGGCGGCGTTCTGTTGCACGTCAGTGATGCGGCGCAATTCGTCCTGCGCTTCGCGCTCGGTATCGCGCACAATGGCATAGGCCGCCACGCCAAATTGCATGGGCGGCAGTCCCCATCTCTCGCGACGCGCCGAGAGATCGCGGACCTTGTCGCGAATCTTCTCCGGCGGATCGCCGTGCATCACGTAAGCGTCGCACTTCTGCGAAATCAGGTTCTTGGCTGCTTCTGACTCCCCCCCGGCGTAAATTACAGGTCGAGGGTGAGATACCGGCTTGGGCTGCAAGATTAGATCCTCAACCTTGTAGTACTTGCCGTCGTAATTTACATGATCGTGTTTCCATGCTTTGTCCACCACGTCCAGCCACTCTGAAGTGCGGGCGTAGCGATCATCATGCTTATCGAATTGCACGCCATACTTCCGCGCTTCCTCCGCCCACCATGAGGAGACGACGTTCAGTGAAACGCGGCCGTTGCTGATGTGGTCGATATTCGCCGCCTGCTTCGCCAACAAGGCAGGGTTGTGGAACGTAGGGCGCACGGCCACCATCAACTCAAGTCTGTGCGTCACCGCCGCAAGCGCGGCCGCTGTAGACCAAGCGTCCAGAGACGGCTCTTCAGGGCCCTTGATGTCATTCAAATTGAGTTCGGCGATCAGCGTGAGGTCAAAGCCAATCTCTTCACTGCGGCGGGCCAGCCGGCTGACGTATGGCCAGCTTGTCTCCATTTGCTCGTCTTCCACGTTGCGCAGCCAACCGCCGAAAACAGGGAGCCAGTATCCGTATCGCATTACGCGGCCTCCTGTTCCAGAAAGTCCACCAGACGCACAAAGGGATCAAAACCAACTACCTTTGGTCCGTCAGCCACAAAGTTGGAAAGCGCGTTGATGTCGTAAAAGTAAAGCTTGCCGTCGCGATCATCGAAGATGTACTCAATGCCGCCGACCTCGATTTGCGCTTCCTGCATGATGCGCTCGACCTGTTGGATAATTTCATCCGATGGCGTGTAGCCCTCAACCTTCAGGCCGGTTTTCGGCGCATCCACAGGGCACGCGGCACGGGCCAGTTCCTGGCCGCCGGTGGTCTTGCAAATGTCCGCCGGGCAGAGATCGAAGGTTTCACCGGTAAGGTGGACTTTGATTCCGTAGAGAAATTTGCCGCCCACAACCTCTACGCGGACGATGTGGCTGCCGCGCGCGGGAATAAATTCCTGCACCAGCGCTGTTGTGTCCAGGCCAAGATCGAGCGTGCCTGCCTTGGCTGCGGCCTCAAGTTCCTGCCGCGAGTTGAACTTTGTAACTCCGGCGCCGCTGCCGCCGATGTTCGGCTTCACCACGATAGGGAAGCGCAGCCCTTCAGAAGCCTGCACAGCGTCCGCCGGGTTGTTGATCACGCGGCTCTTGGGGTAGGGAAGCCCTAGCCTTTCCAGCAGGGAAAGCTGCAACGCCTTCGACGTTTCATAGCGAAATGCCTTCTGGCCGTTTACAATTCGCTTGCCACGCTGCTCAAGGTGATCGAGATAATAGAGCGTGTAGAAGATCGCTTGGCCATGACCTCGGCGATAGGCGGAAGGGCTCATTCGATTGAACACCAGTGAATATCCGCCTTCGCCATTCAAATGGGCAGGATCGAAATGGTGTTGTGCCGCGTCAATGCGGACGAACGGAACTCCCCGACGCTCCAGTTCCTTGAAGAGCGGAACGAACCAGTGCGGGTGTTCATAGTAAATTGCGATTGGCTTCTTCAGCTTTGACATGCCTTCCTCTTTCCTTGAGGGGCGCCGCTTGTCCCGTGTGAGAAGCCAAACAAAAAGGCCGCTCACTTTGAGCGGCCCCGGGTTCAATCTGAGTCTAAAATCTAAGAAAAATTGCTCAGCACCGGCCGCTCGCGTGTACACATACACATACAGCAACACATGGCCATGTTGCTGGCGGAAGCCGGGTTGGTGAATAACTGGTGCATCTGAGTTTCAAATCCTACACCTGGGGCGTGGGACAGTCAAATATTCTTCTTTATCCATGCCAATGATTGTGCGTGCTCTCTTTAACGACGGCCAGGGATTGAGCCTTTGAGCTGAAAGAAAACCAAGGTTTGCTTTCCTGCAATCGCCTCGTGCCAAAGCATTTAGAATGGTCTCATGGGCGAGTATTCGGGCATTTTTTCCGGCAATGAACGCAAAGAAAAAGAGCAGCAGATGCTCAAAGCGGGGCGCTTGCCGCCCGGCCAGTCTCTCACGCTAAAGTGGCCGGTGCTGCATTACGGATCAGTGCCGCGATTTGATCCTGCACGTTGGGACTTTTACATTAGGGGATTAGTGGAACAGCCCGTCCGGCTTATGTGGGACGAATTCAACAAGCTACCGAAAGTTAAGACACACAGTGACTTCCATTGCGTCACACGCTGGAGCCGCTTTGACAACGATTGGCAAGGCGTCGCATTCCAGGATGTTCTTAAGCTGGTAAAACTCAAGCCGGAAGCGAAGTACGTACTTGTCCATGCTGAACAGGGTTTCACCGCCAACGTGCCTCTGATTGATCTCGACCGCGAAGACGTGCTTTTTGCTACGCACCATGAGGGCCAGCCGCTCTCGGCTGATCATGGCTATCCACTGCGGCTGATTGTGCCGCATCTTTACGCCTGGAAATCAGTAAAATGGGTGCGAGGATTGGAGTTTACAGACCATGATGTCCCGGGCTTCTGGGAGCAGAACGGCTACCACATGTATGGCGATCCGTTTTTGGAACAGCGGTTTGATACTGATTAGCTGCGAGTAATTAGCAATTGGCAATTAGCCAGTTCGAACTCTGGGTCCGCGCACCTTTGACTTGGCCAATTGCCAGGTGCCAATTGCCATTTGCTACTTCACAATCGCGTTATAGCCATCGCCAGACAAACGAGTGCGCATGGCTTCAGCATCTTTCCTGTCAGTGAATGGGCCGACCTGCACGTGGAACAAGGGGTCTCCGGCTGCATTGGCGATGAAGACTGGATACTGTTTCTTGCGCAACGCTGTTACCAGAATCTCAGCATCTTCCTGTTTCGATACAGCTGCCACTTGAACCATGAAAGAGCTTGCGGCGCCATTTTTAGCATCTGCTCCCGCAGATTGCGCCGTGCTTTGATCTGACGTTTTGCTGCCAGATGACGGCTGCGCCGCAGCTGGTTGATCAGCAGGCTTGGTGGCTGAGCTTGTGTCGCTGGCTGTAGCGGCCGCGCAGTTAGGCGATCCAGGAGGGCAGGTCTGCGTGACAGCTTCAGGAGTCTTGTTGCCGGCGTAAGGCTTTCCCGCGCTGCTGCTGGGCACCGTGGCCACGATCTCAGTTCTTCCGCCGGCGCTGTTGCTCTTACCCAGCAGATATCCCATGGTGAAAAACACGCCGCATACAATTGCCAGGGCAAAAAAGATGCCAAGGAGCTTGCCCGTACTCAGCGTGATTTCAGTGTCGCGCACCTGATCGTCTTCTTTTGCCGACATCTGTGTCCCAGTTGCCATTTCTCCCCCGGTTTTTTAGCTAAGCTTGCCCCCAGTGTAACCCGATTTCTACTTGTTGGAGATCTTTTCTACCGCTTTGGTAATCGCGGAGATCATGTCCACTGGTAATGGGAAGACGATGGTGGTGTTCTTTTCCACGCCAATTTCCGTGAGTGTTTGCAGATAGCGCAACTGGATGGCAATGGGCTCGCCAGAGAGAATGTGCGCGGCTTCCTGAAGACGTTGCGAAGCTGAAAATTCGCCCTCCGCATGGATGATCTTCGCGCGCTTTTCGCGCTCGGCCTCGGCCTGCTTGGCCATGGCGCGCAGCATAGATTCAGGAAGATCAACCTGCTTTACTTCGACGTTGGAAACTTTTACGCCGTACGGCGCGGTATGTTGGTCCAGAATGCTTTGGATACGGGTATTCAGTTTGTCACGGTGCGCCAACAATTCGTCCAGTTCGACTTCACCGAGCACCGAGCGCAATGTGGTCTGGGCAAACTGCTGTGTCTGCCAGTAGTAATTCTGAACCTGGACCACCGCCTGCGGGGCATTGACCACGCGCCAGTAGATCACGGCGTTCACTTTCAAGGTCACGTTATCGCGGGTGATGATGTCCTGCGGCGGGACTTCAAGGGCTTGCTGGCGCAGGTCAATCCGCACCATTTTCTGGATTGGAGGGAATACCAGGATGAGTCCTGGGCCTTTTGCGTCCTGCTGGAGGCGGCCAAGGGAAAAGATCACGCCGCGCTCATATTCGCGCAGGATCTTGATGCAGTTAAAAACATAGAGAAGAACAATGACAACCGGAACAAGAACAAAGAGCACTGGCGCCTCCATCAGAGCACGATTGGGAAAGTCGAACGGATTTTATGGCACATGGGTAACAAAAGCAAAAATTATCCTGCAATCGAAGGCTGAGGTATTGCTTCGTGCACTGGTTCTACATGCAGCATCAGGTTCTCTACCTGGCGAACCACCACTCGGCATCCAGCATCCACATTGGCCGGCGAGATCGCGTCCCATAGTTCGCCCTGGACAAAGACCTTGCCGGAAGGCGTGAGCGGCGCACAGACAATCGCCACTTCGCCGATCATCCCTTGCGCGCCGGTTACGACTTTGTTTCTACGGGCCTTGAATGCAATGGTCATAAGAAAGATTGTGATGATCCCAATCGGGAGCGCTACGGATAAGGCGGCCCAGAGATGCACGCGCATTTGCGGGATCGGTCCATCGACCAATAACAGCGCACCGATCACCATCAAAACAATGCCACCAGTCCCGGCAATGCCGTGTGTCTGAAGCTTTGCTTCCAGCACGAACATAGCAAAAGAAGCAATGATCATCACCAGCGCCATGGACCGTAAGGGAAGCAACTGCAGCGTATAGAGTGAAATAGCAACTGCAACAAAGCCCACCACTCCGGGCAGAATCGCTCCAGGATGGTTGAATTCGAAGAAGATGCACAGCAATCCCAAGGCAAATATGATGAAAGAAATGTTGGGATCCATCAGAACAGAGAGCGTCTGTTGCCGCAGTGTAAGCTCATGGATGCGGATTGGCTTACCCACAAGATGCAGGACCGTCTTGGACCCATCAAAGCGCGTGATGGTCTTGCCTTCCAGTTGCCGAAAGAGATCATTGTCATCGGTAGCAATGTAGTCGACCAGATGCTGCGCAATGGCTTCGTCCGCGGTGAAGGACTTAGATTGACGAACCGCAGTCTCAGCTACACTCACGTTGCGGCCACGCTTGCCAGTGTAGGACCGCAACAGGGAAGCCGCGTAATTTTCCAGCTTTTCTTTCATGATCGGGTCCATGGTCCGTCCGTCACCCCACACAGGATGCGCCGCTCCGGTATTGGTGCTTGGGGCCATGGCAGCGACATCGGCAGCTTCCAAAATAAAAAAGCCTGCGGACGAGGCGTCACTCCCTGCTGGAGTCACGTAAATTATGGTCGGAACCTTGGCGGCGAGCAGCTTCTGAATGATTTGTTCCATTGAAGACATAAGGCCGCCCGGAGTGCGCAACTCGATGAGGAGTGCGTCGGCATGTGTTCGCTCCGCCTCTTGAATGGCCCAGTCAAACCTCTCAGCAATCAAAGGATGTATGGTGTCATTTACCACGATCTTCAGCACGTCTGCTGAAGCAGTGCGCGAAATCAAGAACAGCGCAAATACGATCGCGATCCTGGAAATTCCGGTTTTGAAAAACAGATTACGCATAGCTTTACCTCAAGGATGCGGAGATGTTGGCTTGCCTGCGGTTCCCGATGCAATGTCGCGCTTGAGCGCAATCGCCGCAGCATTCGCAGGATCAAGAGCCAAAGCATGGTCAATATTTTGTGTGGCTGAAGCGGACTTGTTTTCCGCCAGATCCAACCGCGCCATCACCAGATACGCGTCAGCCGTCGGTTGTAACTTTATGGCCATGCGGGCCTCATTGCGCGCGCCCGTAATGTCCTGATCGTTCTCAAGCACCGCCGCCAAGCCAGCATGGGCCCCTGCACTGCCGGGATCAAGCACCACGGCTTCTCGAAACTCTTTTTCTGCTTCCCCAGACAGGCCCGACTGCAACAGCTCCTGGCCGTGCCGCACATGAAAAGCGGCGTGGCTCGCCGGATCAGATTTCGCCAGGCGCGCCTCATTTGTATTTTCTATTTCCAGGGCAATCTGCCGGAAAGTGGATTCGTCGTAGTTGCGCTTGATGCGCTCCAGCGGCATGCGGGCAGGTTGTGCGCCGGAAGCAACTGTCTCCAGGAAGGTCTTAGCTTCTGCATCAGGATGAATTGCTAACAGCTCACGTAGCTCGCGCGTGGCCCCCTGCGTATCGCCTTCGCGGAACAGAGCGACTGCGAGATTGAAGCGATAGTCCGGCTCGTTGGGGTCTGTCTGCACGGTCTTTTCAAAATAGCCGCGCGCACTCTTCTCGCCTCGACGTGCCGCAACAACACCCAGATTGTTTAAGACCTCAGTCAAGGGGAGTCGGGCAGCAAGAGTCTGGAAGGCGCTTTCTGCTCTGTCCATGTGGCCCGCGTAGAACGTTGCAAGTCCCAGGTAAAACTGGGCTTCATTGGCGTTGGCGTCCGCTTTGGGGACGCGCGCAAGCCAGCTTGCGGCTGACTCGTAATCCCGGGCCTTGTAATAGCTTTTACCCAGTTGCAACATGGCAAGAGCATGCGTTGGCTCCAGCCGCACGGCTTCTTTAAAGTATTTGATCTTCTCCTGAGTGTTGGTTGCTATGATGCCGCGCACATAGTTTTCCAGGACATCTGGCCGCTGAGCAGGGAACTGGGAAACAAAACTTTCTTTAGCAGGGGTGCCGGGGCTTAACGTATTCAGGATGTCCCATGCCAGAGCCGTCTGAATAGTAATGAGATTGGCCAGCGGGCCAGATTCCGTGAATTCTGGACTGAGGCGAAGCCGCTCCATATCCATTACGCGAGCATGCGTTGTAATGTTGGATTGATCAACGCGATAGTCGCCCATGACTAAAAAGTCGGCGTCCAGTTGCTGGCCGACCTGATAAAGAGTGGCGCGCGAAGGCTTGGCTCCCGGAGGAATGCCGAGCCGGTCGAATGCGTTGAGCCGGTCGTCTCGTCCCATGACGAAGAATCCGCTGGGGCTCAGCCGCGTGCTCAAAACTTCAGGAAACGACTCACTGATCCAGTCAGTTCCCGCGGCATTAGAAGTATTCTCAAAGGGGATGATTAAAAGCAGCCGGCTCACACGGGCGGGGCCGCTTTGCTGTTGGGCCTGAAGCGGCGCCTCCAGCACCGATATGGCCAGAAACAGCAGTGAGAGAACAATACCAGCTGGTTTTCTCAAGGTAACTAAATTATAGGCCAAAATAGCTCCGTCCCTCTCCGTAAAGGCGCTGGGGCCCGGACCTTCCGGAATCGCGCAAAATTGCCGGTGATCAGGGAGCCTCTGGACCACAAAGCGCACAGGGAAAGATCGAGTGACGGGTGCGAATTCGGGCCCGGAATTTTTCGCCTCAAGGGGGTGCCATTTTGGAACAGCGCACCTCGATTAAAACCGCGAGCAGACGGGAAGAACTTTGTTCGCAGACTAAAATGACTGGGTCTGAATTTTTTGCGCAGACAATAAACAGCAATCGTGAAAAGAGCACAAATGAAGAAATTCCTGACAGCAGCTTTCATGACCGCGACCTTCACAGCCGGTGTGATCTCGGTTCATGCCCTTGGCACGAAAGCACAAGCCAGCTCGTGTGGAGTCAGCTGTATAGCCCCTAAATTGAGTTGTCCTGGCGGCTGTTTTTGTGACTTGACGCAGGGCAATGGCATCGATACAGGCGTTTGCGTCTCAAAGCATTAAAGCATTCACCGCAAAGGACGCGAAGGAAAGAATTTTATCGCAGCAACGTCGCAGAGACAGGACGATTTCAGATTCAATGTAAGTACAAAACCTTTTTTCCTTTGCACCCTTTGCGGTGAGAAACAATAAAAAGGCACGATCTGAATTGTTCTGTCAAATCAGTGGCGTTGACACCGGCGTTTGTATGAAGCATTGATGGTGATTTTACCGCCTTTCTCTGCAATCCCCGACGCTGATAAAGTTTGTAAGTGCACGAATCCGGGGGATCAAAAGAACGTTCTGAAATCATGATCCGTCAAGACAGCGAAGACGATAGGGGGCTCCCTCTGCGCTCGGGATCTCAGCTCTTCGTACTGACCGGAGCCGGAATCAGCGCAGAGAGCGGAATCCCGGTTTTTCAAGGTACCAATTGGCGCGGCCACAGCCATTACGAACTGGCGAATATTGAAGCGTGGGAGCGCGACCCAAAGCTGGTTTGGGAGTATTACTCTGATCGTCGCGCCCACGCGCGCGATGCTAAACCCAATGCCGCACATGTTGCGCTGGCCCGGTGGAATGCAGAATCCAGCGACAGTAGATTGTTTCTGTGCACACAAAACGTGGACAGCCTGCATGAAGCCGCAGGATCGGAAGACGTGTTTCACATCCATGGCAAACTTTTTGAGAGCCGGTGTGCCGCCAATTGCGGTCGTCCACCGTTCACTGACTACAACGGTTATGCGGCGGGCGAGTTGCCGCACTGCGCTTGCGGAGCGCTGGTGCGCCCGAATGTCTGCTGGTTTGGCGAGCAACCGTTTCACCTTGACCGAATTTATGACGCGCTGGAAGCGTGCGATACGTTTATCGCGATTGGGACTTCTGGATCAGTGCAGCCGGTGGCGAGCTTTGTAACCATGCTCAAGCAAAGGCCGCACTCTGCACGAACAATTTTTCTGGGGCTCACGGAACCCGCCAATTTGTTGTACTTCGATGAAGTTCATCTCGGTCCCGCCGCGGAACTGGTGCCGAAATTGTTGCAGTCATGGATGAAAAGGAAATAAGCAACGGGCCTAAAGACTATTGGTTCAGCGGGAACTTCGTCGGTAAAGAACTGGAGCGGGAGACCGGGATCGAACCGGCGACGTCCAGCTTGGGAAGCTGGCATTCTACCACTGAATTACTCCCGCTCGTGATAGCATAACTGCCGAAATTGTAACACTTTGCGCGGCGACTGGAGAGCTGTATCTTACAAGGTCTTTCCGGAAAAGGTACGCATCGATGTCGATGCATAGGCCTGATTTCATTCTCGCCAATCACGATAATGATAAGTCATTGGGAAAACGCACTAGGAACCACGTGGCGGAGGCCACACTAGAGTTGTCCCTAAATGTCTTGAGCTGCGTAGAACGTAGTTATGGCATTCGAACTTCCTGACATCTCAGTTTACCGGCAACTGATCACCGGGCAGTGAGACGCTGCCATGATTCGATACGCAACACTCGTTCGAACGTGAACTCCCGGAAGGAAAGCGTCCCTCACTCCTAACACAATCATGTCGGCATTCTTGTCGTGCGCAACTTTCAAGATCGTTTCCACTGTCTCCCCGGATTCGATCACAAATTCCGTCTGCAAGGGCGCCAGCCGCGGTTCAAAGATATGGACCATGTTCCTGCAAACTGGCTCTGACAGCTTCTGCGTGTCAGGATTACTGGCAGTTTCCTCCGGCAAAACATGGAGCACGGTTACCTTGGCCCCGTAAGCTCCGGCCAGGCCCACAACAAACGGCAGAGCGCGCATGCTTTCCTCTGAAAGATCTGTCGGCACCAGAATGTTCTCTATCTTTATTCTTGAACTTGGCTGATCAGGGCCAACGGTCAACACTGGGCACGTTGCCACACGGCAGATCCCTTCCACGGCCGAACCCAGCAGGAAGCGGCGTAATCCAGTGCGTCCATGCGTGCCCGCAACTATCAGATCAATGTGATTTTGATTGATCTCCTCCTGCAACGCATCACCCAGGATACCTGATGACAGTAGCGCCTTGGTTTTGATTCCTTCCAGTTGTGGCGAATGCAGGATGTTGTCCAGTTCTTTGGTCGCGGCCTCATACTCAGCTTCATAGAAATAAGGCGCCGATTGGGGAGCCGCGGTGGCCAGCGACGTTGGAGTAATGATGTGGCAGGCAAAAACGGATGCGCCAAACTTTTTAGCAAGGGAGGCGGCGTACGGAAATGCCTTCATCGAAGCCTCAGAAAAGTCCGTTGCAAATAAGATGTTCTTTACGCTTGCGACCGGACTCGGAACAATGGGTGCACGAACGGTAGCCATATGAACCTCCTTGCTTTGACTATATGCCCGGAAATTCGCGTGTTCTGTGATGACTGTCACATGGTTGACACAGCCGCGTCACTGCCGAAAGAGGTTTTCGACACCGTAATTGATCCACCGGAATCGCGCACAGCAGAGCAGATGTTGTTGGACTCCAGATGGTTCCTGATGCTTTGGCGGCTTCGGCTATAAGCGATCCCGCACTGTCAGTACCGGACACTCAGCGTGGCGCACGACCTTTGACGCAATGGACCAACTGGCATGTTCTGACAGCGGACGCGCATGCGTGACGCCCAGAACAATTAAGTCGGCTTTCACTTCGCGTGCGCTTTCAAGGATCGTGCTCACCGGATCGCCACTGGCGATCTTGAAGCCAGGCTTGCACCACAAGGTAGCGTCTTCCGGTACAAGCTGCTCCATCCGTTGCCTGTTGCCAAAAGCATTTTCCTCTTCACCTTTTTCCGGGATGTGCAGGAGCGTAAGGTTACCGTTGGATTCCTCCGCCAGCGCCACAGCATATTGCGCGGCACGGAGTGAATGTGGTTCGAGGTCAGTGGGCAGCAGTATGGAAGAGAATCGTTCACCGCACGCCTGGATGTGTGGTCCAACCGTAAGCACGGGTATGCCCATCTCCCGGAATAGAGCTTCTCCAGTTGAGCCGAAGATGAATTTTGCTGCGCCTCCTGCGGCGTGAGTGCCAATGACGAGTAGATCAGCCCGGAATTCCCTGGCCAGCCGGGCGACTTCTTCAACCACGTTTCCCTCTGCCACCTCAACAGCGAAGCGCGTTTCCTTTTTCATGCACGGTTGCAGCCATGCATTAAGAGTTTCTTTCACATTCGTTGCGGTTTCAGAAGGAAGCATAAGGGCTGGATTGAGAACATGAACAATGACCAGAGTCGCGCCGGATCTGTGGGCCAGTTCCGTGGCGATTTTTATGGTATTTGCCGAAGATGGCGACAGGTCAACTGCCACCAGCAGGTGATCAAAATGCACTCGCATGGTTTCCAGATGCGGTTCCTTCAGTGACGAGAATGCATTCGGATTGTTCATAAAACCTCCATTCAATCCAGCCAATTCCGTGGCTGAGCCAGTCAGCAAAAACTAGGTGCCGGTCTTCAGCGTGAAAGATGTGGACGTGACTTCGGGAAAAGCCTCGCGATCTGCATCCTGTGATAATTCCATCGCCAGAAAGTCCCCTTCAGACATTTCTTCTCTGAGTTCATGCATCAAATTCAATTGCATTTTGGTCAAGGCTTCATCCAGGGCCTTTGGTGGTCTTTCCGCCAAGCCAAAAGCTCTGGGGTTGTTCAATATGTTCCCCAGCATCAGATAAACTTCTTTAACTCGATCGTTCATGACATCCCCTTCCGGCTTGCGCCATCAGGCCGCGCTTACGGCTATTGTTTTTGCTATTTCAGTGGCAGATTTTGGGGCGATTATCTCCAGGATGCCATTCTTCAGCGTCGCATGTGCCTTTTGCGGCACCACCTCAGATGGCAACGAGATGCTCCCATAAATCATTTTGATCTCTGATTCGCCTTGCCTGAATTTCTTGGAATCCGTCTGCTTTATCCCGCGAATCGTCAATTGGCTCTTTTCCAGGTTGAACGCTACTTCATCGTCATTGAAGCCGCGTACTTCCGCCACGATGCGAACCCCGTTTTGCGTCTCCTTGATTTTCATTGGAACGGGAGCGAGCAACTCCGCTTCTGCCATGAGCCAGTGGTCCAGATCATGACCGTTCGCGCAACCGCACTCCTCAAACAGTTGAAATGCGCGCCTTGCGATCTGCTTTGTCATACGATCGGATACGTCCCAGACTTCCGTGAGAGACGTGGGATCAACGTGGTCTTTCTTCGTCTTAACCGCAACATGTTCTTTCATCTCACACTCCTCCGACTATTTATTATTCGAGTTCTCTATTGTTATTGGCTGTGATCACGATCACGCAAAGGAGTGATTTGGAACAGCATGAGAGATGGCAGATATTAAGGTATAGGCGGCGCAGTTTTCTCAAGGTCGGTGGGATTTTTCAAGAGATATTTGTTAGTTAAGGGACAATGACGGCTGCGCCATCAATTGAGTCATTTTTAATTGCAGCCAGCGCGTCGTTAACCTGATTGAGAGAAAACACCGTTGTCTTGGGGCGCAGATTGATTTCCGCTGCAAGTTGTAGAAAATCGCGGGCGTCTGAGCGCGTCATGTTCGTGACACTTCGGAGTTGCCGCTCACCCCACAAAAGGCGATCGTAGTCAAACTCGGGAATGCGATCCAGATGGATTGCATTGATGGCGACCACACCGCCCTTGCGCAGGCTGGCCAACGCGGCTACAACCACGGCACCGCTGGGCGCGAAGGTGACAGCGCGGTCAAGTTGCACCGGCGGCTTTTCAATTTCACTGCCCACCCACGTTGCGCCGAGCGATTCTGCCAGTTGCCGATGAGATGTACCACGCGTGGAGACGTAAACTTCACAGTTCCAGGCTCGCAGGACAGCAATCGCAAGGTGGGCCGAGGCCCCAAAGCCGAATAGACCAACACGTTCTCCATGTTTTACTTCAGCCACACGAAGGCTGCGAAACCCGATAATGCCTGCGCACAAGAGGGGTGCGGCTTGCAAGTCGTCAACCTTGTTTTCCAGCGGAAACGTAAAATCAGCCCGTGCGATTGCATACTCAGCGTAGCCCCCATTCAGGGTGTAGCCAGTAAAGGCAGGAGAATCGCAGAGGTTTTCCATCCCATGCTGGCAGTACCAGCAACTTCCATCCACTCCGCTGATCCAAGAGACGCCGACGCGAGCGCCTGCCGTAAGACTAGTCGTGCCGGGATCGGCAACTTCTCCAACGATCTGGTGCCCGGGAATGATTTCATTGCAACGTGGCGGTAGTTCACCTTCCACAATGTGCAAGTCCGTTCGGCAAACGCCACAGGCGCGCACACGCAGGAGAACATAGCCAGGCTTGAGCTCTGGTTGCGGGACCTCGCGCACCTCAAGCGGGAGTTTCGAGATATCACGCGGTGAAGAGAGAACGGCGGCTTTCATCTGGCGCATCACAGTTTATTCAGCAACGTCCTGAACAAACAGATTACGCCTTGAATTGCCGTTTGGAGAAATAGCACAGGCCGCAACTGTCAATCAGATGCGGCCTTTTGTGCAATTTACCAGCGACGCACGCGACCAACGTCAACGTGCACGAACTGTTCCCGCGCATAATACCCAACGCCGCCTTCATGCAGCTTCAATGCAGCATCACGAAGCTGCGTGGTGCTGACACCCGGCACCCTGATGTCGATTGCCATGGCCTGCATGTGCAGGCTGTGCTGCGCCACGGCTGACGAACGGCTGCGCAGAAACGCATTGCTCCATGGCGTTCGATAACCACAAACAATGTCGATTTCTGAATTCGGCCGTCCCAGGGAACTTGTCAGGTCGTGAAGTAGATCGAAAACCCGCGGATCATAAGGACGCACATCATTTGTGCGATGATCGCGCAAAAAGTGCTCCAACTTGTCCAGCGCGACGGGATCATAACTATCCCCATGCCGGTACACAATATCCAGGCGCTCATTGGTATGCGTATGGTAAAGACGCAGTTCGTAAACAGGCCCCGTGGGAGCCGCAATCCGTACCCCTGGGTTTGACGCAGGGGCTGGAACTAGGAGGGCAACAAGTGACGCAATTAGGTACAACACAACAAATAGACCTTAACACCTTCTCGGCAAATTGGGAATCGGGGGTTCCGATTAGATGCTGGTCGATTCTGATTTGATAACTTTTTCTCTAAGTTATTACAAAGGATAGGGATAACCCTTCGTCAGTTCCTGCTCCAGCTTTGCGTCCTGCCCGTATATATCGGCAAAGAATCCAACCTCGCCGCTTTCATCGACCGCGGCTGTGGCGTAGAGGATAAGGACGGGAATTGATTTCGGTAGGTTCACCCGTTGAGACTGTGTTGCGTTCATCGCCGCCTCAATTTTTTCATTCGTCCATGCCGGATTACCCTGCAATACCCACGCCGCTAACTTTGCCGGGTCTTCTACTCGAATGCATCCGTGGCTCATCGCGCGATCAGCGCGTGAGAACAAGGCATGTTCCGGTGTACCGTGCATGTAAACGTCATAGTCATTGGGAAAGACAAATTTAATCAGGCCAAGTGAGTTGCCGGCGCCGGGTCTTTGGCGGATTTCAAGGTCACCCGAGCGGAGCCTGGCTATGACTGAACCGTCGGAAATATCCGCGTTTACTACCTGGTCCTGGCGGGTCACCACTTCAAATGCGTGTTTGGCCATGTAGCCGGGTTTCTTCCTCAGGTCAGGAATGATTTCATTGCGCGTGATCCTGATTGGAACATTCCAATAGGGACGGAATATCAGGTATTCCATCTGGTCCTGAAAAAGAGGCGTCCGGCGTTCTGGAAACGCTTTGCCGACAATTACCCGCATGTCAATTGCTACACGGTAATCGTCATAAGCGCGCAGCTCGAACTCAGGAACATTCACTGCAATCATCCGTCCCGGCAGGTTACGCGGAAGCCAGCGCCAGCGCTCCAGAGCGAGTTGAAGCTGTACGATGCGGCGGCTGAATGGGGTTATCAGGTTCTGGTACGTTACCTGATCGATAATTCCGTTGGGAGCCAGACCATGCCTATCCTGAAAATTCTTGATGGCTTCAACCACCGCACCTTCATAAACAGTCGATCCGCTTGCATGCCAGTCCGCCAGTGAGAGATCTCCCAGACGTTGCAGCCTTGTTGCCAGTGCATTCAACCCAGGATAGACTCCACCAGGCTTGATCGCTTTCGTGATCGCCGGAAGCGGCTCACCCTCGCCTTGCTGGGCAAGATCCATATAATGCTTTAACGCCACCAACGTTCGTCGATAGCCGGCATACGCGCATTCAACCTGTTCAAAGACCGCATTTACGTCCGGCGCTTTTACCAGGTTTGACCGTACGAACTCGCCTAATTTGTATCGATTGTGATCGATATTCAGATCAACCCGTAAGCGTCTGGGATCGACCCGGCCCCTGTGCAGAGCGGAGACATATCGCAGCACGGAAACTGTTAGCGCCAGATCGAAACGGTCCAGTTCGGCGGCCAATGGCTTGGAGCCTGATGATGCGATGCGCGCCACGCGATCATTCCAGAGTGGCCCGTCATAGTCCTCTGAGTGCAGCCCTTTTAACTCAACACTCTGCAGTACTCGGACGATAGCCTGAGCTTGCGGCGTAAGTTTATTTTCTGCTGTCCAGGCCCTGACATAATTTGAAGGCAAATAGAAATCCCGGACTTCGTCGCGAATATCAGAAAAATCAGGCCATCTCAAAATATCAAGGTGGCCCGATTCGACGAGGGAGCAGAGTTCTGATTGAGAGTTTGCGGCACAGCCAGCGCGAATGATTGTTTGCGGTGTCTGGCTAAAGGCAAAGCTCCATGTAAAACTTGCAATGCAGCACAGAATAATCAGAGCGCGGAGAGATGGAGTACTCAGCTTCACAGATCATTGTCGATCTTGGCGGCCTTGAGAGTACGTGATTGCCATCACACAGGAGGCTTGCTGATGCTGACAGGGAGGTAACGCGCTTCCCCGGCACAAAGCAGGCGGCAATTTTTTGCCTACTCATAGCGCAAAGCTTCAATGGGGTCCATGTACGCGGCTTTGCGCGCCGGATAATACCCAAAAGCAATGCCTACCACCGCGGAGAAAAGTACTGCCAGGAATACTGCGCCAACGCCGATGACCGTTTGCCAGCTAGCTAGTGTAGAGATAATGGCAGACGCACTGATCCCCACTACAATCCCCACGACACCGCCGGCAAGTGAAAGAGTTGTCGCTTCTACCAGGAACTGCGTAAGAATGTCGCGAGTTTTTGCTCCCACTGCCTGGCGTAAGCCGATCTCACGAGTTCTCTCCCGGACGGACACCAGCATGATGTTCATGATTCCAATCCCGCCGACAATCAATGAGACCGAAGCCACAGCGGCGAGCATCAGTGACATCACGCGGGACGATGTTTGCTGCGCCGCAAAAATCTCTTCCATATTGCGGATGGAAAAATCATCGTCCTCTTTCGGCTGCAGGTGGTGGCGCTGCCTTAAGAGAGCTGACGCCGAGTCCTGCGCCGCGTGAATCTGGCTGGCATCCTTCGCCTGGATCATGATGGAATTTACGGCATCCGCATTCCCGGACCTGATTCCAAGAACTTTTCTTTTGGCCGTCGATATGGGGAGCAGAATGATGTCGTCCTGATCCTGGCCCGTCGGTGATTGTCCTTTGCGTTCCAAAACCCCGGTGACGGTGACGGGGATTTGTTTGATCCGGATGGTTTGTCCAATCGGGTCAGCTCCATTAAACAAATTGTCTACAACCGTCTGCCCCAGCAAAGCCACTTTGTTGGCGGAATCGACGTCATGGTCAGTGAAAGAAGCGCCTTTAGCTACGGCCACATCGCGGATTGTCAGGTATGCAGGCGTGGTGCCCAGGATCACGGTTGCCCAGTTATTGTCTCCGTACACGATCTGTCCCGCACCCCGCACTGCCGGCGCTGCGGCTGCCACCTCAGGGCATTGTGCAGAAATGTCTTTAACGTCTGACTCGGTGAGGGTGGCTGCATTGCCGGTCCCCATATGCAGTCCGGAACTGGTCATGCTACCAGGAATGATAATGATTACATTGCTGCCTATGCTGGCAATCTGCTGCTGCACTCGCTGGGTCGCCCCGGAACCAACGGCAACCGTTGCAATCACGGCCGCTACCCCTATCACGATCCCCAGCATGGTCAGAGCAGATCGGGCCTTGTTCACCTCCAGAGCACGGAAGGCGATTCGTACAGCGGAGAGTATGCGCTTCATAAGAGAACCTCCTCCGCTGCGGGCGTCGCCTCTGGAACCGCTACAGGATGGACTACGGCTTGGTCACTTACGATCTCTCCGTCACGGAAACGCACAATGCGGTCCGCATAGTTTGCTATTTCTTCAGAGTGCGTAATCAGGATGATCGTAATGCCTCGCGCCCGGTTCAGTTCCTGAAAGATGGCCATGATCTCATTGCTTGTGCGCGAATCGAGCTGCCCCGTTGGCTCATCAGCAAGCAGAATCTCAGGATTGTTGACTAGTGCGCGTGCAATCGCCACGCGCTGTTGCTGGCCGCCGGAAAGCTGGTTGGGCAGACTCATTTCGCGACCAGACAGGCCGACACTCGCCAAAGACTGCTGCGCCCGTTCTCTTACGTCGGGAACATCATGCTCGGTATAAAGGAGAGGCAGTTCTACGTTTTCCAGGGCCGTGGTTCGCGAGAGCAGGTTGAAGGTTTGGAAGATGAAACCAATCTTTTGATTTCGAATGGCGGCCAACTGGTCACGATCCATGCTTTCCACTGGCACGCCATCCAGCCAGTAACGCCCCGAACTTGGCTGGTCGAGGCATCCCAACAAATTTACAAAGGTCGATTTGCCCGATCCGGACGGTCCCATAATAGCGACGAACGATCCACGCTCAACGGAAAGCGTCACGTCATGGAGGGCATCCACCCGCACTTCGCCAAGGTTATAAACCTTGCAGAGATTCTGAACATCGATCAGCGCCGGCATGTTTGACCTCACATTCCCGGTCTGCGCAGTCCGCCGCCCGGTGCGCTTGTGGCTGCCGGTGGAGCGCTCGCAGAAGTCATTCTCAATACAACTTTTTGCCCCACCTTTAACGAATCAGAGGTTACGGCCGTATACCTTCCGTCTGATATACCCAGTTTCACCGGGACCGCCTGCAGCTTATTTCCTGCAAGCAGGTAAATTTGCGGTGCATCGGATTTCGTTGCGGGCAGGTTGTTCTTTTTCAACACGTCCGTCGTTGGATGGAAGCGCAAAGCCGAATTCGGCACTTTAAACATGCCATCTTGTTTTGCCGTAAGAATGCTTACGTTTGCCGTCATGCCGGGAAAAAGCTTCAAGTCCGGGTTGGCAACCTGAATTACAACGTCATAGGTGACCACGTTTTGCGCCACAATCGGCGCCCTGCGGACGTCCGTCACGTTGCCGCGAAAAGTTGTGCCTGGATACGCGTCCACCGTAAAACTGGCTGGCTGGCCCGTGCGGATGTTGCCAACATCGGATTCGTCCACATTGGTATCAACCTGCATCTGCGTCAGGTCCTGGGCGATGTCAAAAATATCGGGCGCTTGAAACGATGCAGCCACCGTTTGGCCGACATCAAAGTGTCGCGCAATCACGGTGCCGGAAACCGGTGCAAGAATCCTGGTGTGTTCTAGGTTGATTTTTGTCTGCGCCAGCGCCGCCTGGGCCTGCTGTTGCTGGGCCTGTGATGTCTTCCATTGTGCTATGGCAACGTTGACCTGGGATTTGGCCGACTGAATATTTTGTTCAGCCGCATCTATCTGTGATTGATCTGCCGTGATTTGCGCCTGAGACGCGTCATAAGCCGCTTTTGTGGTGTCGCGATCCTGATCGGAAACCACGCCGTCTTTGGATAGCTGTTCCGCTCTCTTCCATTGAAATTGTGCGTTCAGAGCATTGGCTTTATCTTTGGCCAATACTGATTCCATGTTGCTCTTGGTCGCCACCGCGCCGGCCAGATCGGCTTTTGCTTTTTCCACTTGGGCCGCGGCTGTGACTATCCCCGCGCCGGCTGAAGCGGCGGCTGCGCTGGCCTGATCAACCTGCGCCTGGAAAATCTGTGGGTCGATCAAAGCAACAAGCTGATCCTTAGTCACTTTGGTATTGAAATCGGCATACAGCGCCTTGATATTTCCGGAAACCTGGCTACCAACCTGCACATTGACAACTGGGTTTAATGTTCCAGTAGCAGTGATATTGGCCAGGATGGATCCACGCTCCAGAGCTGCTGTCTCAAATGTGACTTGAGCCTGCAGGTGTGACCACCAAATCCAACCCAGGACTGCGGCCAATACGCACAACGCAATCACAATGATCCATTTGGCCAAACGAGGTATTCTCGAGAGAAGCGGGCGTTTGGCGGCCTGGGGAAGACTGATTACCTTGGGAAATTCGTGGAGGGGTTGCTGTTTTGCAGTGACCGGCATACATCTACTCCTGATAACAGCGTAAGCCGTTTCACTCGTGCGGGCCTGTGACTGGTGTCACAGCCGCAACAGTCAGGCCACGCTACTTCGCAAAGTTTTGTGAAGCAGAAAACGCTTTGCGATTTCCACCAGGAACAGATATGTCAGCGTCGCTACAGCGAGGAAAGCAAAATAAACAGGCGGCAAGGGCGTGAACCCCAATCTTGTCCCAAGTGGCAGGAATGGGAGAATGATTCCCAGCAAGACAATCCCGAGTGTGGTGGCGGTAAGCGCGCGGCTGGGGCGGCTGCGGAAAGGGTTCCCACTGGTCCGGATCACAAACAGCACCAATGTCTGCGTGGCCAACGATTCAACAAACCAGCCTGTGTGAAACTCCGCTTCTTGCGCATGGAGCAGAGCCAGCAAGACATAAAAGGTAAGAAAATCGTAAATGGAACTAATGGGACCGATAAACAGCATGAAGTTACGGATCAATTTGATGTCCCAGTGCTGGGGCGCTCGCACATAAGCGGCATCAACATTGTCGGTGGGAATAGTGACTTGGGCCATGTCATAAAGGAAGTTGTTCAACAGAATTTGCGTTGGCAGCATGGGAAGGAAGGGGAGAAACAAAGATGCTCCTGCCATGCTCAACATGTTGCCAAAGTTTGAACTGGTCCCCATCAGCAGGTACTTCATCACGTTGCCAAAGGCGCGGCGGCCTTCAAGGATTCCCGCATGCAAGACCTGCAGCCCGGGCTCCATCAAGATGATGTCGGCTGCATCGCGGGCAATGTCCACTGCCGTGGAAACAGAGATTCCTACGTCGGCGGCGTGTAGAGAAGGCGCGTCATTGATGCCGTCGCCCATGTAGCCGACAACATGACTGCGATGCTTCAGCGCCATGATGATGCGGTTCTTCTGGGCCGGGGAAACGCGCGCAAAGACCGTGGTCTGCTCCGCAATGTGTCCCAGCGCGGCATCTGTCATCTTGTCAAGTTCAGCCCCCAGCACGATCTTTCCCGGCTGGAGTCCCACCTGTTCACAGATCCTGCCGCTCACAAGATCGCTGTCGCCGGTAATGATCTTCACTTCCACGCCATCACGCCGCAGTGCCGCAATGGATTCTGCCGCATCAACTCTTGCAGGGTCGCCAAAAGCCATGTAACCGGTTAGAGTGAGGCTGCGCTCGTCACTAATCGAGTAAGCCTGCTTTGCCGGAACATTGGCGTACGCCACAGCCAACACGCGGAATCCGTGACTGCTGAGATCGTTATAGGTCTTGCGGCATTGCGTCAGCACTTCATCGTTCATTGCTAACGTTTGACCGTTGCGTTCGTAACTTGATAAAAGCGGGAACATCCCTTCCGGCGAACCCTTTGTGATCAGCATCCGTTCGTTTGCCTGCTCCACGACCACAGACAGTCGCCGCCGCTCAAAGTCGAACGGAATTTCGTCGCACTTCGTGAATCCGTCGGCTAAAGAGCAAGGCAGGTTGCAAATTGCCACATCGAGCGGGCTCTTAATCCCGGTTTCAAGCTTGCTGTTCAGCCATGCTAGTTCGAATGTCCGATCCGACGGTGCTCCGAATGGATCCACTGCGCGGTCCAGTACCATGTCCCCGGTCGTAAGCGTGCCGGTCTTGTCGCTGCATAAAACGTCGATGCTGCCGAAGTTTTGAATGGCCGAAAGATGCTTCACGATCACGTTCTTGCGCGCCATCGCCAACGCGCCTTTGGCCAACGTGACGGAGGTGATCATGGGAAGAAATTCTGGTGTCAATCCCACAGCCAGGGCCACAGCGAACAGCAGGGATTGCAGGGGATCACGGTGCATGACCACACTCACCACGAGCAGGAAAAGCACCAGGAAGACTACGGCGCGCATGATCAGGTTGCCGAACTGTCGCAGGCCGCGGTCAAAAGCCGTTTCTTCCGGGCGGGCTGCCAAACGGTCCGCAATGTCGCCGAAGGCTGTTTGCCGTCCCGTGGTCGTGATGATCGCCGTGGCTGTCCCGCTCACCACCGAGGTGCCCAGAAAAACCATGTTGCGGGCCTCGGGCGTCGACGACTCCTCCGCGCTACTTACTTCTTTTTCTGCAGGCAGCGACTCGCCTGTAAGCGCCGCCTGCTGAACATAGAGATCCCGCGAAACTAGAAGACGTGCGTCGGAAGGAACCAGGTCACCGGCACAAAGCCGGATCGTGTCGCCGGGAACCAGTTTCTTCCGGTCCATTTCCTGCCAGCGACCGTCACGCAGCACGGTAGCTGTCGGCGCGACCCGTGCCCTTAAGCTTTCTATGGCGATCTTAGACCGGTAAGTTTGGTAAAAATTGATTCCTGCGCCGACGAGCACCATGGCAACGATGATCCCGGCATCCAGCAACTGGCCGATAAAGCCGGAAATGATTGCGGCAATCAGTAGAATGATGCCGAGCGGGTTTACAAACAGCAATAACAGCTCTGTGAGCGCGGAATGACGGCGCGCCGGGGTCGGATCATTGGCGCCGAATCGCTTGAGCCGTTCCTCAGCCTCCTGGGACGTCAACCCGATGCTGTCAGCTGGGTTGCGCTGGACAACTTTTTCAGCAAAGGCCTGTGGCATGAACTCCTCGGAAGACTCTATAGTGCTCTGGACGTTTGCTATAGGTAATAAGCTGCCTTAGAAGGCTCTTGTACTGCCATTAGAGAGATCGACATTTGTTTCTTCTTAGAAAACGCGCTGAAACGCTAAGGCAAAGCCGGCTCAGCATTGACAATAATTGAAGTCAATCTGCTTATACTGTTCGGTTTTGGAAAGCACAAAAAAAACAATCGCCACGCTATGTATCGATCATAGCGAATTATCTTAATTCAATCTGGGCAAAACAAACGGTTTTGTCGGCGGCTCAGGAGAAATCTGCCCTTGGTTATTGAAAAACAGGGTACCCTTAAATTAAATCGAGAGATAATTGTCAATGTGCTGCTACCAGTGGCACGGTTGAATCATTTGAATAGCGAGCATTTGGATCCGGACGCATTGTGGGACCGCCTACATGGTGATGTGACCCTGCTCCGTGAGTTAGTGGATGTATTTGCCGCGGAAGTTCCAGAGATGCTGGCAAAAATCGAAAAAGCAATCAAGCATGGTTCGCCTTCCGACCTGGAAAAGGCCAGCCACAAGATTAAAGGATCAATGCTTCAATTTTCCGCACATAGAGCGGCCAATATTGCGCTTAGGCTGGAAGAAAGCGGACGGGTCGGCGCAATGGCTGAAACGGGCAATTTGTTACAGAAATTGCGGCAAGAAATCTCCGAATTGCAGCAAACATTGCGTGCCATGGTGCGGGACGGGGCTCAGCATTAACGAACTGCTGCCGTGCCCACGTAGGTTGCACGAATAGAAGTTCAGGGGAGTGGATCTAAAGATGTCAACGCTGGTAATGGATTCACGACAAACGGAACTCCTTCGAGTGCTGCTGGTCGAAGACAATGCGCTCGATGCGAAGTTCATCACGGGATTGCTGCGTTTACCTACCGCGACGTTGCAATGCCAGCACGTCGCCCGATTGTCTGAGGCTTTACGACACCTTGAAAGGAACCATCCTGACGTAATTCTGCTCGATCTCAACCTTGAAGATAGCGCGGGTTATCAGACCTTTTATCGAATCCGGCAAGCAGCGTCTCTCGCCGCCATACTGGTACTGAGCGGCTCCGATGACGAGGAACTAGCCATTAAGACCGTACGCGAGGGCGCGCAGGATTATCTGGTAAAAGGCACGTTCGATGGACGGCTGTTACTGCGCTCAATTCGTTATGCTATTGAGCGCAAACGGTCTGAAGAAGCACTTCGGCAGAGCGAGGCCACGGTCCGGGCCATTTTTGAGAACTCTCTGGAGGGCATCGTTATTTTTGCCGATGACGGCACCTGCCTGGAAGCTAATGCCGCGGCAGGGGCGCTGGTGAATCTCTCACGCAATGAACTGATCGGTTGCCGCATTTGCGACTTTTGCGAAAAGGGGTTTGAGCAGGTGTGGGCAGAGCTCAACGCGTCCGAGAGCGGTCGTGGTCAGTTCTGGGCGCACCTGAAGGATGGGTCGCGAAGGCTCGTAGATTATTGTTTTACCGCGAATATTCTTCCCGGCCAGCATCTGGCCATGTTGCGTGACATCACCGAACAGCAGGACATGGAAGAACAACTGCGAGATTCACAAAAAATGGAAGCCGTGGGCCGCCTGGCGGGCGGTGTAGCCCACGATTTCAACAATATCCTTGGGATTATCAGCGGTCACGCGGAACTACTTGAATCCAGCGCATCCGGCCCGGCGGAACGCGGGCGGGCGGAGAAAATCATTTCAGCCACTGAAAAGGCGGCGTCCCTTACTCGCCAACTGCTTGCCTTTGGACGCAAACAGGTCATGTCACTCAAGTTACTGGATCTGGCCATGGTACTGGAAGGTCTCACCAGCATGGTGGATTGCCTGGTGGGCGCGGAAGTGCAAATCAGCATTCAAGCCGCAAAGAATGTTGGTTTGGTGCGCGCGGACCAGAGCCAGATGGAGCAGGTGATCATGAATCTGACGGCAAATGCCCGTGAAGCGATGCCCGAAGGTGGAACCCTTACGATTACCATTGACCGGTATGAGAGTTCCACTGATCAGCCCGAACTGCCTCCGGGCAACTATGCGCGCTTGTCCGTGAGCGATACTGGCGGTGGCATGAGCCAGGAAGTGCAATCGCGGATTTTCGAGCCATTCTTTACTACAAAAAAAACCGGTTCGGGGTTAGGACTTTCCACCGTTTACGGCATCGTCAAGCAAAGCGGCGGCTACATTACGGTAACGTCGGAAGCGCAGCGGGGTTCCACCTTCAGTGTTTATCTGCCGCTGGTTGTTGGTAGCGATCTAAATCCCGCACCGGCAGAATTGCGGAAAAGGTCGCACGTGCCCGGACACGAAACCATCCTGGTGGTTGATAACGAAGAAGATCTGCGCAACGCCTCATGCGAATATCTGGAGAGTTGCGGTTATCGAGTTCTGTCGGCCAGCGACGGCAAAGAAGCGATTGAGATCTGCGATCGCCACGCAGGGCCTATCTCATTGCTAATCTCCGATATCGTCATGCCAAGGCTAAGTGGCCGTGGATTAGTGGACCACGTACGCAAGACGCGTCCCGGTACAAGCGTGCTGATTATTTCGGGATACGCTGATGATGCGGTATGGCGCCATGGCATCGCCCTTGACCCAGCATGCTTCCTGCAAAAGCCGTTTACTTTCCAAGCATTAAGCGCAAAAATTCGAGCAATACTTGATAAAGAGAATTGACTCTCCAGCGGGTCTCCCGGGCATCGCCTTACTCGTGATACATTCAAATCTTCCCTATGACAGAACGCGCTACTCCGCGCTGGCTTGATGTTCTTTGGCTCATCTTTCTTGGCGGACTTGCGCTTATTCCGCCGGTTGCCGAATTACACAAGCAGCTGATTCTGCTGATCATCGGGATCTCGCAATTGCTGGAGACGCAATTCGTACGGCGTGCGGGAAAGCCGGGGCCGGCAATGGCCGTGCTCATCAAGATTGTTCTTGCCACCGTTCTAATCAACCACACGGGCGATCCAGCGGCCATCAATAGCGGCTACTATCCGATCTACTACCTGCCGGTAATGACCGCAGCCATGTATTTTGGGCCCGTTGGAACGCTGCTGTGGACATTGGCTGCGTCAGTGGCTTATAGCTCATATCTGTATCAGGCGAATCTGCACTTCACCATCACAGCCAGCAGCCTGTCTGAGCTGTTAATGCGTGTCCTGTTCTTCTTTTTTGTAGCCATGACGGTAAATCGCTTCGTGATGCAGTACAGGGTGCAGGTGCGGCGGTATCAGGTCCTTTCTGAAACGCTCACCGAGGCGAATCGTAACCTTAAGCTTGCGCAGGACGAGGCGCGCAGAGCGGAAAGGCTGGCGGCGCTCGGCCAGCTTTCTGCCGGTTTGGCCCATGAGATACGCAATCCACTGGGTGTGATCAAGGGCTCGGCGGAAATACTTGCGCAAAAAATAGATGAATCGAATCCGCTCGCGAAAGAACTTGCCGGATATATTTACACTGAAGTGAATCGCGTGAGCGCCCTGGTGAGTCGATTTCTCGATTTTGCGCGGCCCTCCCAGCTTGATCTGGGCTCGCATGACCTGGCCACGGTGGTGGAGCGTTGCCTGAAGACGGTTTCTGAACAGGGCGCATGCAAAAAGGTCAGAATAAAGCGTGACTTTGCTCCCGGCTTGCCGCAAGTCATGCTGGACCATGATTTGTGCGATCAGGTCTTTACCAACTTATTCATGAACGCCTGCGAAGCCATGGGTGAAGAAGGCGGCGATCTACGCGTGAGGCTCCGTGCGTCCGATGAAACTGCTGAAGCGCGAGGCGTTGTGGTGGAGATTGAAGATAGCGGTCCAGGCGTTCCACCGGAATTGAAAGAGCAGATATTCAATCCATTTGTCACCACGAAGAAGTCCGGAGTCGGGCTGGGCTTGGCGATTGTCTCCAAAATTGTTGATGCGCATGGCGGATCACTCAAGCTGGTAAGTGAAGCGGGACATGGCGCATGTTTTCGGGTCACATTTCCGGTGGCGGTAGAGACTGAGACAGGCGCAACAAATTAAAATCCCGCCACGGAAACGCGGAGGCACGGAGAAAGCTGTTCTCCAAGGGCCGTAACAGAAATTTATCCATAAAACTAAGGGTGTGAAATAGGGTTGATCTATATCAGCAGATCGTTAGGGAATAGTGATCCCTCACCCGCAACCCGGGGTTTGGGATAAAAAAATATGGCGAATATCCTTATCGTTGAAGACGAGCCACGCATGCGGCGGCTGTTGGAGATCAGCCTGGGCGAAGACGGACACAGCGTCCAGACGGCGGGCGATGCCGAGACCGGCCTGCGGCACCTGCGTAAGGAATCGGCTGACATAGTGGTGACGGACCTGAAGCTGCCGGGTATGAACGGTCTGGAGTTCCTCCAGGAAGGGAAGCGACTGAATCCCGCTCTGCCGTTCATCGTAATGACGGCTTATGGCAGCGTTGAGACCGCTGTGGACGCAATGAAAGCTGGCGCCAGCGACTATGTGTTGAAACCCTTCACCATGGCTGAGATGAAGCTGGTCATCAATAAGGAGCTCGATGTCCAGCAGGTGCGCGATGAAAACGTGCGTCTGAAAGAGGCCCTGGGCAAGCGGTACCACTTCCAGAACATTGTGGGCCGGAGCAAGAAGATGCAGGAAGTGCTTGCATTGGTCGAGCGCGTAGCGCCAACAAATTCCACGGTACTTATCGGGGGTGAGAGCGGCGTGGGCAAAGATCTGATCGCGCGGGCCATCCACCAGAATTCGCGACGGGCATCCGGCCCGTTCATCAAGATCAACAGCACTGCCATCCCGGACACACTTTTTGAAAGTGAGCTCTTTGGCTTTGAGCGTGGCGCATTTACCGGCGCATTGGCTAGCAAGCCGGGCAAGTTCGAATTGGCCGATAAGGGCACTCTCTTTCTCGATGAAATCGGCGACGTGCCGGCGGCCATTCAGGTAAAGCTGCTGCGTGTCTTGCAGGAACGCGAGTTTGAGCGCCTGGGCGGTACAAAAACGCTGAAAGTTGATATAAGAATGATTGCCGCAACCAATCGCGACCTGCGCGCCGCATTAGAAGAAGGAACCTTCCGCGAGGATCTTTATTATCGGCTGAACGTTGTGCCGATCGATATTCCGCCGCTGCGGGAACACAAAGAAGATATTCCTGACCTGGTGAACCATTTTCTAGCTCGATTTGCTGCTGACAGCGAAAAAGAAATTGAAGGCATCACGCCCCCCGCACTCGACGCATTAATGGAATATCACTGGCCGGGAAACATTCGCCAGCTTGAAAATTGCATCGAGCGCGCGGTGGCATTGTCATTGGGAAGGATGATCGATGAGAAAGACATCCACCTGGATACAAGGCAGAGCAAAGCTGCCGCAGCGTCAACCCCTGCCGATCAATTTCTTCCCGAAGGAATGACTCTGGAGCAGTGGGAAGACAATATGATCCGCGAAGCCCTGAAACGGGCGAACGGCAACAAGAGCCAGGCTGCGCGCCTGCTGGGGCTCTCGCGCAATGCGCTCAGGTACAGGCTGGGCAAACTCGGAGTGGCGGACGAAGGAGAATGAAGACGACCGCAATGCCCATAATTAAAAAGAAGGCCTCGAACATCGAGGCCTTTCCGCTTAATACGGTCGCACTAGCGTTGTCCCCAGAGCGTCAACTCGGGCTTGCCTGAGTTGGGATGGGCTTTGCCGTACCACAGCTCAAAGCTTTTCACAAAGCGGTCGCCTTGCAAAGCTATGGCGCGGCTGTGCCCGCCCCGCCGGATCACATCGCGCACCTGCAGAACTTCCGGCTCGCCGTCGCCATAGTGGACCACAATGCGGTCGAACTCGATGGGGGCATTCTTAATCCGGATCTGCAGGAAGCGGTAACGGCCGGAGGCCTTTCCCACTTCAATATTGTCATGGTCATGCTGGCCGTCAACGTGGGCCTGACCGAGGTAAACCCAGTTATCGGCGTGGGCTGAGGGTGCAACGTAGATCATCAGAGCTACGATAAAAAGTGGAATCAGCGCTTTCTTCATTTTGTGGGTGTTCTCCTCTCAATTTGCATTTTCCCAGGGCACGGAACCGCGACCATCATGGTGTTCTTTGTTCCAGCCGGTCAAGTTCTGAGAATGGTTCCGCTCCATGAAACCCGGAGCAGCAATGTAAGTTGCTGGATTGCAGTTACTAAAGGGTCTCAGAAAATCATGCAACTTTTATGACGCTGCGGAGTTGCGCAGAGAGAAAATTTTGTCCGATTGTCTATCTATCAGTCTGCCGAGGCGGCGATCCTTGCTGGCGATGTTGCCAAAAACTTTGTTCGCAACTGGTGGTTAAGCGGCTCGGAATAAAAACGGGCTACCACATGTCCCAGCGCTCCCGTTAATGCCAATGTGGCGAGAAACCAGAGCGGCGACTGGTGAATGCTCTGATGAAAATGGAAGAACAAGCCCACCATTGCCCAGACCACGAACATGTGAGTGAGATAAACCTCGTAGCTGTTGCGTCCAAACCAGCACAGAAAAGCCGTTGAACGATGCAGATATACACTGATGCGGTTCAAGCCAGAAGCGCCTGTGGGTTTATCTGAATTGTCCACACGCCTCTCAGCGTTCTGCTGTAATGCGATCAGCAGGAGCGCGCTGCCAATCTCCAGGATCGTCACATCGAGGCCCGCTTTATAAAATGCGAGCCGGACAGCAATTCCGCGAAACACGGTGATGAGAAGGCAGAGGAGCGCGCCGGTGATCGAGAATGCCAAGTTTGTTTTCTTGTTCAATGTGATTCTTGCGGCGACCATGGCTGCCAGGCAGCCGAAGGCAATCCCGTCCATACACGAAAGGTAACCATAGTCGGCCCAAAGCTCATTTTGCGTGTGTACACGAAAGAATGGGCCGGTCATCACAAAGCAGACGAGCATGGCGATTAGGAGCGCCTGCTTTCGCACGAGCACGCACATAATCGGGAACAAAACATAAAACATCTCTTCCACAGAGAGGGACCAGAGCACGTCCCATGAAGCGGGCAGGTAGCCGGTTTTGGCTTCGAGCCAGTTCACGTGGAAGGTGAGGGCCGCAATCGAGGCGCGTACCAGCGAAGTATGTTGCGTGTTAACGACGAAGCGCGGAACATTCAGCCGGTCCAGCAAAACCAGCATAAGCAGCAGCCCTGCAAGACACGGCATGATGCGTGCAAATCGCATCTGGTAAAACTGGCGGATATTGAGCTGGCTGAGTCTGCCCCAGCGTTTCAATGACCATGATGTGATCAGGAACCCAGAGATGACAAAGAACATGCGAACGCCGTAATATCCGTTCCAGAACAGCGCACGGTTGGCTGCCGGGCCAATGAACTGGCCCAGGCTGCTGTCATGGAAATGGATCCTCAGATTAATGTGGTGCAGCACCACGGCCACAATGCAAAGGCCGCGGAGCAGATCAATGCCTGGCACCCGTAACTTATCTTGTTGCGCAGCAGCCCCAGCCAGTGACATTGCATCTCCCTGAAAATCTTCAAATATGCATAGTAAATCAGGGTCTTGGCTGAATTAATTACCGCTTTGGCATTTTTGCGGACAACACCTCCTTACTCGGTGGATCATCAGACTATGAAGACCAACGCTAAGCCAGTATCTGCGTTGCTGGTGCTCAACTTTGGTGAAATTATTTGGAGGGAGTTTTGCGAAATCAATGGATCGTGCTGTCAGGACTGCAAAGCCTGAGAATTGCGTCAAAGGATAGCGGTCCTTGTAATGAGTATCGAATTCAGAACCATTCCGTCGAATTTCGCGCGGTCGATGCGCACGGTAAGGCGTATTCTCATCCGTCGCAGTGGCGCGTTCTTGATGGTGAGGAGATCAAGCTCCACTTCGCCTTGCAGACACCTGTGGCAGAGTGGCTGAACAAGAACCTTTACTCAAATTCAACCGCATAAGATCTCATTCTTGAGGGGGGTCTCTGATTTACCTGATTGCGGCACGTTGCGGCTCGCCGGTTTGTTCATCGTACAGGTGGTCCAGGGCTTTCACCATAATTCGGGTATTGCTACTGTTGGGAGCGCGACGGAGAAGCAACTCTGCCTGATGCTCAAATATTCCCAACGCTTGTTCTTCCATCACATACGTGCGCTCTTGTGTGTCCGAGATTACCCAAACGCCGTCGCTGCTTCGAACAATCGAGAGCTCGCGTTTCACTGTTCTTTGCGGCAAAATGCGCCCGTCTTCCTGACACATCGTTTCATCAATCTCAAGAACTACCAATCCTCTCTCATGTTTGACCTTTATTTTTTCCACTTCCAACCGGCTGAAAACCGAGAATGGACGCGCTACGTCTAGCGTTTCACCGGCGATCAATTGTTTCGCTCGTGCTTTACTGTTTGCCATGATTGCCGCTTCGATTTGTAGTCTGCTCGGCATTTGGCGTTGGGCAATGACTGCGACGACGGAAGGAGACCTATTATCGCTTTCGTCCGTGTTCTGAGCGTCTTGCACTGACGAGTCAGTGCGCTCTTGCTGCGAGTTGGGAACGTCACTGTCGGTATTAGCGGCGGAGGGAAGTTCGCTATTGGTCTCGCTACGCGCATTACGTCGGCTTGCAAGTTGCGGGAGGTTATCATCGTTCATGATCCTGGCGAGCAAGTTCATGTCGGCATCAGGACCATGCGATAACGATAAAAACGCGGACGGCCGCGTCGGACCCAGTGCGGCGCCGTCCATGATTCAGTAATAATTCCAGAGCGCACAGAACTGAGGAACGTCTTTTCTTGCGGCGAAAGCACGATGCCCACATGGCCCAGCCACACAGCGAGGTCTCCAGGCTGCGGCATTTTTACCCGCTCAAAATCGCTTACGCCGCGATACAAAACGCGTGAATCCTGATATGGGTAAATAAGCCCGGCGCGCGAATAGAGCAGATGCACCAGATGAGAGCAATCCGGCTTGGGGTGGCGGATTCGCCTTTCCGATTGCAATGCAAATGCAGCCAGTGCTTCGCCCTGTTCAGGTGATACCAGCACTTTAGCGGACGAATCATCATCCGTTTCAGCTCTGGCCTCAAGACTGGCAATTACCGTCAATAGGCACAAGAACAGCAACGCGAATTTTAAAACACATCGCATCAGATCAAATGATTGTGGCCAGGTTCATTGTCTGATGCTTTGATCTGATTCAGAGTTGGTTTCTGGCGAGCCAGTCACTCATTGGTACATGGACGCTTGTTACTAATTGCATCTAATCCTGCTTAATCCCCCAGTAATATTCCTCTCTGGCATGGACCACCAAGTCCTTCTGTTTTGTCTTGACGCTGATCTTGTGAAAGCCTTCACCGGGATCAGTCCTGTCCGGCGTGTATCCAAGACTGTATTGATTGCGAAGGTCCTCTTCAATCTGGACATAAATCTTCTCGACCGTCTGCTTGCCGGAAACTTCAAAAAGCCGGCCGCCGGTTTCGCGCGACATCTGTTCCAGTATCTTTTTCCCGTCCACGCGCGGCTCCTGCGGATATCGGTCGCGACCGCCACCCAGGCCGCCGTGATGGCCGCCCATTCCTCTTCCGCCAAAGCCGCCACCGAAGGAACGGTCATCATCATCCTTAAATAGGATTGAGTGGATAATTGTGTCTGCGCGTTGCGCGGTTTCAATGGCGCTCAGCAAGGTCTCTTTGCTGCCGCGGTCATCTCCATCAGAAAGAACAATCAAAGCTTTTCGTCCAGCCTGCTTTTTCATGAGTTCGTCCGACGCCAGATAGACTGCGTCGTACAGAAGGGTACCGCCGCCGTGACTGCCGCCATCGTGATGACCATGGCGGCCTGGATATCCCCCTGGGTTCTGTCCTTGTGAATTGCCTCCACTGGTTTGAGTGAACTGAGGCGTTTGCAGGCTATCCAACGCAGACCGCAATTTTTCCCGCGAAGAGGTCAAATCCTGGTCCAGTTCTACTTCATGATCAAAATGGATAAGAAATGCTTTGTCTTTGTCCGGCCGCAGCATCTGGTCGATAAAGCTTGAACTAGCGGTGCGCTCCTGGCCCAATACTCGCCGTTGGCTCATGCTGGTATCCACCAGCAAGCCTAGTGTGAGGGGCAGGCTGCTCTCCTGGGAGAAATAGCGGAGCGTTTGCGGGCGACCGTCCTCTGTCAACACGAAATCGTCCTTCGCAAGATTGTTAACGATGTTTCCGTGTTTATCTCGGACGGTGGCAGGCACGTTCACCACCTTCACGCGGACCGTCAAGTCAGCTTTTTCCTGGCTGCGCATCCGCATTCCAACGACTAGTAAGCAGAGAATCGCCACGGCCAGTGAGATCCGCATCACGTGTTCATTCAGTTTGTTGCTTTGCACAACGTCCTCCACAGAGATCGGCTTGTTTGAGTTCCTCTCGGCTGATGTTGAAGGGAATCAGGGATTCACGGCTAGCACGTCACAGGAATTAAGTTTCTTGAGTTGATCTCTGGTGTGATGCTGATTTTCTCGTCCTGCGGTGAGGACTGGAGTAAAGACCTTGTAAGGCGCAGGTAAATTACATGGTCGGAAGCAACGGCGAGAGCGCGAAATGGCATTTTCAATCTTGCATGGCATATCCAGAGCTGAATTCGTTTAAAAAGAACGGTTGACAATCGCGCCGACATCTCATAGCTTAAGCTCTTAAGACTTAATCGCATGACCAGCCGCAAGAATCCGTCGCCTCCCACCCGAGCCGAGCTTCGTATCTTGAACGCATTATGGGAGTTAAAATCGGCCACGATTGAAGAAATCATTCATCATTCCAGTTTTTCTTCGCCGCCCAATTACAAGACCACGCAGACTATCCTTCGTATTATGGAAGAAAAGGGGCTGGCGCGACACACGAACGGCGGGCGCGTGTTTGTGTTTGCGCCGACCGTGACCCGCGAATGGGTGGAACGGCTCTCCGTGCGAAACCTGCTGGAGCAGAATTTTGGCGGCTCGCCAGCAAAACTGCTGGTTAATTTATTGGAATCAGGCCCCGTTGCGGAGAAGGAACTTGAAGAATTAGAAGCCTTGATTCGCAATTACCGCATCCAAAAAGGAGAGATTCAGCACTAAATTCGCTGGCGTGTTTACGTCACGGGCTTTCATTATGAGCGCAGAGGTCTGCCTACATTTCGCCGCTACCTGCCTGAGTTACTTCCTGAAAGTTGCTGTGGCCTTTTTTGCCTGCTGGATATTGGCTCGGCTGCTGAGTACGCCCCGCCAGCGTTTTATTGTCTGGATGGTTTTTTTAACGGGTTCAGCGGCGTATTGGTTGGAACTGGTTGTCAGCGAAGTCAAAGCTCTAATCGCTGGGACGGCAGGCGGGGCGAATGCAACGGTGTCAGCGTCGGCCATCAAGCATTCCGTCATGCTCCCGTTGGCGTGGAGCCACAATACGGTGATCACTATCCAGTGCCTGGGTACGGTTTATGTTGCAGTCTCTCTCGCACTGATCGGAATGGCGGTGTGGAAGCATGTCAGAATGCGCCTGCTACTGAGTCACACAATCGACGCCTCTCCAGCGCTCAACGGGCTTTTTCTTGATATCTCTCGCGACATGGGTTTGTCGCAGTCGCGAATCTCCCGTACCCGGTTGCTGCTGCTGCCCGGACTCAAATCGCCAGCGACGGCGGGCTGGTGGAACCCGCGAATCCTGCTGCCTGAGGTTTGTGAAGAAATCGGCCCAACTCCCCAGGTTGCCGACGTGCTTTGCCATGAGTTAGTCCACATTGCTCGTCGCGACTATCTTTGGGCTGGGCTGAGCGATCTGATCGGCTGCGTTTTGTTCTTTCATCCAGCCGTCTGGAAAGCCCGGAAAGCCATGACGTTGCAGGGCGAGTTAGCTTGCGACCTGGCGGTATTGAAAACACGTCCCGGCGATCGGGCTGATTACGCTGACAGCCTTACATATTTTGTGCGCCTGCGCATGTTGCAGGAAGGCTTTTCGCTGGGTGTGGATTTTGCTGCGTCAACCTCTCTGGGCCTGCGGGTGCGCACCATCTTGACTACGCCAAAGCCCATGGCTTGGTGGGATGGGTGTTCTCGGGCGGCAGCAGGACTGGCTTTGGTCGCGGCTTTTGGCTCTTTTGCTCCATCCATTGCTTTGTCCGTGGGCTTCACTGAACCACTTGTTGAACGCATGCCGAATCCGTCGCCGAGACAGACTGCGGTAGGGCACTCCCACAATGCTCGGAACGCCCAACTCCGCGCGACGCCTTCAGATACGCCTAAGGACTCTCTGACCACGCTGCGCACGCGTTCTTACGTTCCAGAAACTCCCGTTTACACAATGACCAGCAGCTCAAATTCCGCTGCAGGTTCGGCAGGATCTTCCGCAATAGAGCCGGAATCCACGCCGTGGCGGGAAAACCAACCGGCTATCCAACACCCATCCGTGTCCAGCGTCGTTCGTTCCACTCTCAGTGAAATCGCGACCCGAGGAATTCATGTTGGTCGAGGCCGCGACCGTGATGAGCACTAATCGCTGTAAGTCTATGTTTTTCAGTCGATAATTTGATGTCGTAAGGATTTAAGAGTATATTCAAAACAATTCTTAATGTCTTAAGACATCTAGGTCGTCTACGATTTAGGTATCAATCTTGGCGGTGATGAATGACGCAAAGCACTTTGGCTGCTCCCGGCAGCCTATCGGCAGATGCCGGCTATTCCGAGCATGTGAACCCGCAGTGGGTAAAGCTCCTGAGCCTGTTGGAAATGAATGTCCGGTACTCGCGTTGCGTAGGCACAGAGCTGTTTACCTCTGATGGCGGTCGGATTCTCGATTTCCTGTCCGGCTATTGCGTCCATAATCTGGGCCACAACCATCCTGCCGTTATCGCAGCCCTGCATGAAGAACTGGATCGCCGCGGGCCAGCGATGTTGCAGAGCCACGTTCCCGAATTGGCAGGTGAACTGGCGGCGGAATTGTGTCGTCTGGCCGGCCGACGCCTGGAAAAAGTCTACTTCTGCAGTTCTGGCAGCGAAGGGGTTGAGACTGTAATCAAGTTCGCCCGCCTCTTTACCAGGAGAAGCGGCTTGCTTTATTGCACGGGCGCATTTCATGGTCTTACCTGCGGCGCCCTTTCACTGATGGCTGATTCAACCTGGGCTCAGGGTTTTGCGCCGCTGCTGCCGGGCGCAGAGAGCGTGCCCTTTGCCAATCTGGCTGAGCTGGAAACTAAGCTGGCTACTAGGAAGTTTGCGGCATTTGTAATCGAGCCAATTCAGTCTGAGGCCGGGGTTCGCGTGCCGCCGGACAACTACCTTCGCGGTGCGCAGGCGTTGTGCAAGAAATATGGCACGCTTTTTGTACTCGATGAAGTCCAGACCGGGCTTTACCGCACAGGAACTTTTTTAGCCGCACATCATTGGGGACTCGATCCCGATATGGTGGTCTTGGCGAAGGCGCTGAGTGGAGGTCTTGTACCCAGTGGCGCAGTGCTGATGTCCGATGAAATTTACGAATCGGTTTATAGCTCACTGGGCCGGTCAATCATCCATACGTCGACTTACAGCGAAAACGGCTTGGCCATGCGCGCCGGGCTGGCGACTTTACAGACCCTGCAAGATGAAGGGCTGGGAAAGCGCAGCGAAAAGATGGGCCAGCTTCTGCGCCAGTCATTAACGGACGCTCTTTCCGGCTATGAGATGGTGGCCGAGGTGCGCGGCCTGGGCTTGCTCAACGGCATTGAGTTCCGGCGTCCGGAGAGCTGGCAGCTTCGTGTTCCGTTTGAAGCTTTCCGCAAGATACATGAAGGCATGTTCGGGCAAATCATTGTGGGCAAGCTCTTCCGCGAACATGGTTTCCTCACGCAAATGTGCGGCAACAATTTCATGGTATTGAAAGCCGCGCCACCGCTGATGGTAAATGAGCAGCAGATCGCGGACTTTGTGCGCGCCGTAAAGAGCGTAGTGGAAGAAGTTCATTCCTCATCCTCCTTCTGGATGGACGCGCTGCATCTGGCACGGCGGGCGGTAAAAATCTGAAGACTTTGGCCGCGTGCAATTCGACAAAAAAAAGAATCAGGTGACTATGCGAATTATTGGAGCGGGAAGTGCCTTTCCCGGAAATGTTTACAAGCAGCAGGAAATCACTTCCGCGTTGAAGGAAGCCTGGCAATCACAACTGGATAATCCTGAAGTGCTGGATCGCCTTCACTCGCGCTGTGGTGTGGAACGGCGGCATCTTGTCCTGCCGCTGGAAGCGTATGAGCGCGTAACCACCTGGGGACAGGCCAATGACTTATGGATTGATGCAGCCCAGACATTGGGCCGCGACGCGATCTGCCGCGCTATCACCCCGCTCGGGATTTTGCCGCGTGATATTGATGCGCTGTTTTTTGTATCGGTCACCGGCGTAGCCAGTCCATCGATTGACGCGCGGTTGTTGAACCGCATGGGACTTTCTCCGAACATCAAACGTATACCGATGTTTGGACTCGGCTGTGTGGCCGGTGCTGCCGGTCTGGCCCGCGCGGCTGATTACGTGCGCGCTTTCCCGAACCAGATTGCGGTAGTGCTGGCAGTAGAACTCTGTTCTCTCACGTGGCAGCGCGACGATGTCAGCGTTGCCAACATGATTTCTACGGGCCTCTTTGGTGACGGCGCTGCCGCTGCCGTGGTTGCCGGACATGAGACGGATTTCAACGGGCCGGAAATTCTGGCGACAAAATCAGTGTTCTATCCCGGATCGGAAGACGTGATGGGCTGGGACATTTCTGAAACTGGTTTCCACATAGTTCTCTCGCCCGACGTACCGAAAGTTATCCGTGAAAACCTGGGCGGCGACGTGGATGCGTTCCTGGCAGAGACAGGAATCAAACGCAGCGACATCGCGAGTTGGATCATTCACACGGGCGGCTCCAAAGTTCTTGAAGCAGTCGAAGATAGCTTGGACCTTGCGCCTGACGCTCTAAAACTTTCATGGGAATGCTTGAAGCAGGTTGGCAATCTTTCGTCTGCTTCAGTTCTTGTCGTATTGCAGGAAGTGCTGGCGCACCATCGTGGCAAGCCGGGATCTTACAGCGTGCTGGCGGCGATGGGGCCTGGTTTCTGCTCTGAACTGTTATTGCTTCGCTGGTGAAAAAGGATGGGACAAATTTTAGATACAGACGTATTTGTAGTTGGGGGCGGCCCGGCTGGCCTTGCTGCGGCCATCGCCGCCAGTCAGCATGGGCTGCGAGTGATAGTCGCTGATCGTGCACAACCGCCAATCGATAAAGCATGTGGCGAAGGCTTGATGCCCGACAGCCTGGATGTTCTTGCCAGGTTGGGCGTGTCGCTGGAGGGATGCGAGACAGGAACCTTTCATGGAATCAGGTTCATTGGGCCGGAAAGCTCCGTTGCCGCAGAATTTCCCCAGGGCCGCGGGCTGGGTATCCGGCGTGTCTTGCTCCACCAGTTGCTTGTGGAGCAAGCACAAAAGTACCAAGTCGAGATGCTTTGGGGCGCTCGTGTTTCCGCCATACGAAACGATGCAATTTTAGTGAACGGAAGAGCGATCACTTGCCGGTGGATTGTCGGCGCCGATGGACAAAATTCCCGTGTTCGCGAGTGGGCGGGGCTTTCAGCCGGTAGCGGACGCACGCAGAGGATCGGACTGCGCCAGCATTTTCGGGTGCGTCCCTGGAGTGAATACGTTGAAATCTACTGGGGCAACCACGGACAGGCATATGTAACGCCGGTGGGAAGCAATGACGTCTGCGTCGCGTTGATATCGCGGCCAAAATTTCATTCATTTCGTGAAGGCCTCAGCGAGTTTCCTGAACTGGCCGCCCGCCTCAACGATGCAGATTCTTCCACAAGAGCGATGGGGGCATTGAGTATCTCTCGCCAACTGAAGCATGTTTGTCGTGGAAATGTGGCTTTGGTGGGTGAAGCGTCAGGCTCGGTGGATGCAATTACCGGGGAAGGAATGGCGCTCGCTTTCCGTCAGGCGCTCGCCCTGGCTCCGGCACTCGTTGCAGGTGATCTCTCCAGTTATGCCGCTGCTCATAACAAGATCAACAGCCTGCCCGAATTTATGTCGCGCAGCATGTTGTTGATGGACCGGAGCCGATGGTTGCGCCAGAGAAGCTTGCGGGCACTCTCGCGACAGCCCAGCCTCTTTGCGCGGATGCTGGCGGTTCATGTGGGCGAAATGAGGTTCAAGGATTTTGGCGCCAAAGGATTGGCCAATCTTGGCTGGCATCTGTTGTGGGCGTAAAGATCACGCAGAATACAATTGATTTGCAACACTGAGGACTTTTAGATGAGTTCAGCAGTTCGAGTTTTTCGCCATATCGCTTTATTCATTCTCGTTGCGACGGTCGCGGACACTGCGGGGCAGGCGCAACAAAAGACCTTCACACTCGATCCGGCCAAGACCACTGTCAACTTCACGGTTGATTCAACGCTTCATACCGTCCATGGCGACTTTCGTCTTAAGCGCGGCAGCATACAGTTTGACAACGCTACAGGCGCGGCTTCAGGCGAGCTAGTCGTCGACTCGGCCAGCGGCGAGAGTGGCAGTGACGGTCGCGACAAGAGAATGCACAAAGACATCCTTGAGAGTCCGAAATTCTCTGACATCGTCTTCACGCCGCAACATGTGAAGGGCGCGGTCGCAAATGAGGGTAAGTCGACGGTCGAAGTTGAAGGCATTTTAACGATGCATGGCAAATCGAAGCCGGTAAGCATGCCGCTTGAGGTGCAACTGCAAGACGGCTCTGGCTCAGCCGATGGTAGTTTTAACGTGAAATACCAGGAATGGGGAATGAAGAATCCCAGTACGTTTATTCTGCGAGTAAACGACACGGTGAAGATCCATGTGCACGCGGTGGGCAAGATCACGACGGGGATAGCAAAATAAATTTGTGCGCCACTATAAGATCACTCTCTTGCCGCGACTCCCATTGCTCTCACGCGTTTGATAGATCACCAACACGCGTGATCGCCGTCACAGCATGAAGAAGCGGTGATTTTTTAAAGTGCAGGTGTCGACGGTTGAAAAGGTCCCGCGTTACCGAGGATCTCGCGAGCACCAAAGTAAACTGGGTGACCAGCCGACCAGGGTAACTTGGGAGGCAACCAGACCCGAAAAAATCAACGGCACCCCAATGGGTATCTGTTGAGGTTTGGGACTGCAAAAGCAGTGATCACATCAAGGGCTACGATGGCAATGTATCCACGCTGATTGACTTCCTGATAGAAGGCCAGTCGGTTAGAACACGGCCAGCGCCGTGGCCCTTCCAAATTTGTGCTTCCTCTCCTCTCTGACGTTCTTTCCTAAACTTATAAATACCTGTTGATCTCTGCATAAGGGGCGAAAATTTGCGGTCTGTTGCTGCTCTCTGTGACCTATGCCTTTTTAGCATTTAGTGTGCTGATATCCACAATGCTGTATCCAGCCCATGGCATCCTGTGAAGTGATAGCGGCAATAGCCTCAGTGATGGCCGGGTCCAGTGCTTCAGCCGTGCGTGCCTTCAGGGTTCGTAGG